>JANTFU010000221.1 GCA_024763295.1 Anaerolineales bacterium | reverse complement strand
AAGCTGATTGTCTTCCGGAGCAGTATTTAGTTGTTTTTGTCTCCTGCGAGTATTTTTGTTGAGAAAGCCGAAGAGGCGAGTAAATTTTTGCTCGCCTCTTCTTTGTTTGGTTTAGTACAGTCCCCAGCGTGAAGCCCCAAGATATAAAATCTCCAAAATCAGATCTTCGTAGGCAATCCCGTCGGCAGCAGCTTGGATGCAGAGATCGCTGTAGTTGGGCGTCAGTCCGGGTAGCGGATTGATTTCGATCAGGCGCGGATTGTCTTCGGCATCGAGACGCACGTCTACGCGCGAGACGTCGGTTGCGCCGAGCAGGTGATGCGCGCGCAGGGCAAGCCTTTTCATTTTGCGTTCGAGTTCTGCATCCACGTCAGCGGGACAGAGGTATTGGGGCGCGCCTTCTTCACCCAGTGAACGCGATTTCGCTTCATTGCTGTAAATACCCGGTGTTGCCGAATGAGAGCTTTCCAGTTCCAAAATTGGAAACTGCCGAAAACCGCGTGTTGAGTACCATTCAGGATGGCGGCTTTTTAGTTTAGCATCCGGACGTCCAATCTGTCCGACAGTGAATTCACGTCCGGGGAGGTAGGCTTCGACCAATGCGGGTTGTTTGTATTTTTCAACGATATACGCCACACGCTCGCGTAATTCCGCTTCGGTTTCGACTTTTGCGTGCATATCCACGCCCATACCAGTTCCTTCGCGCGCGGGTTTAACAAAAAGCGGGAAGTGCATACTTTGGCGTAGATGCTCGTCCGGGGCGCTGAATTCCTGAAAAGGGGCAACGGGCAAGTTCCGGTCACGCCAGATTCGTTTTGTCAGCGTTTTATCCAGCGCGATGGCATTTGTCAGTACGCGCGATCCTGTATATGGAATGCCCAACAGTTCCAATAGAGCGGGCGTTTGGGCTTCACGAGCATCACCTCCCAGTCCCTCGGCAATGTTGAAGCAAATATCTGGTTTTTCTTCTTCTAAACGGTAGGGGAGGGTGGGCGTGGCTTCGAGAAAGAGGGTTTGATGTCCGTCTGTCTCGATGGCACGGCGAATATGGTCGATGGTTTCGATATGGTCGAAATCGGAAAAAGCATCCGGCGGCACGTTAGGAGGACGCTCCTGATGCTCATCTTTGATATTGGCGATAACAGCGACTTTCCAGGGTCCTTGTGAGGGAGGTTGCTCATCTTGCGGGGCGGTACGTTTAGTCATTTTTTTCTCCTAAAATGGTAGTAGAAATTAGCGCAGGAGTATATCGCTAATTCTTCTAAAGGCAAGGTTTTTGCATCTTTTTTTAGCGCAGATTTTTGACAGCCGGAAAAGCTGCCAGCCCAATGAATACCAATGCCAAACTGGCGCTGCCCGCAATCATCGCGGCGTTGGGTGCGCCGATCTGGTCGCCAAGATAGCCCATCAAGAGTGAACCAAGCGGATAAAAACCACCCAGCGCCCAAGTGTAAGTGCTTAGCACACGCCCGCGTAAGTCATCGGGGACGATGGTTTGGATGAGCGTATTCGTGAGCGTCAATTGTGTGATGAAAGAGTAGCCGATGAGACCCATTAGGATCATACTCAAATTGGGCTGGCGTGACAGGGCAAGGAAGAGGATGCCCGGTCCGAGCAGGATGCGGCTAAAGATGAGCAACTTGCCTTTGTGAAAACGTTCGCCAAAGAAAATTAATAGCCCCGCCCCAAAGAGTGCCCCCACGCCCTGCGCCGAAAGGAGATGTCCGAATCCCTCCGCGCCAATTTGCAAAATATCCTTCGCGAAGACAGGTACGAGCGTCAGCGCGCCAAAACCGCCAAAACTCATCCCGGCGACAACGACGACCAAACCGAGAATGGTCTTTTCGCTGGCAATATAGCGAAAGCCGTCTTTCATCTTATCGAGCGAGTGACCACGCGCGGCGGTTTTCGGCGGCAGGGAAAAGCGCATCATCAGCAAGGCAAAGACGACCGCAAGATACGAAAGTCCGTTGAGGGCAAAGGCGGGCGCTTCGCCAAGCGTACCGACCACCATCCCGCCGATGGCAGGACCGATGATACGCGCGATATTGAAGAGCGCTGAGTTTAGGCTGATGGCGTTGAGCACGTCTTCACGCTTGTCGTCCACCATCTCGACCACGAAGGCTTGGCGTGCGGGCATGTCGAGGGCGTTGGCGACACCGGTTAGAAAGGCAAGCAAGAGAATATGCCAATATTCCACAATGCCGAGCCAAGTTAGCCCGGCAAGGACGAGTGCCAAAATCATAAACCAAGTTTGGGTGATGAGCAGTAGCGTGCGGCGTGGAAATTGATCGGTGACGACGCCCATAAAGAGCGAAAGCAGCAGCACGGGCAAAAAGTTGATGAAGGTTACCATCCCCAAGCTGGCTTGCGAGCCGGTGATGCGATAGACTAGCCACTGTTGTGCGGTGGATTGCATCCACACGCCGATCACGGAAATTAGCTGTCCCCAAAAGAAAAGCTGAAAGTTGCGGTGACGCATGGCGCTAAAAGAGCGCGCGAAGTTGGTTGAGATGGTTGTCATTAAACGAAGATGTCCTTTTGTTTTTTGCGACACGCCCTCGGAACCCGGCACACGGTCTCACAGACGGTAGCAAGCTGAGTTCACGAACGTCGCTTTTGATATTTTGGCGGAAAAAAAAGCGCCTACAACGAGGCGCTTTTCATAATCCGAGCATATTAGGGTTAATCCGCAGCTTTTTTGCTTTCTTTCTTGGCGGGTTCGCTACTTTTCTTTTTTTCTTGCTTGGCTTCAGTCTTGGTTTCAGTTTTGCTACTTTCGTCTTTGCTACTGCGTTCCGATTGTTGTCCTGAAGGTGAACGATTGTCAGTGGCGTAAAAGCCGGAACCTTTGAAGACAATGCCTACGGGACGATAAACCCGATGCAGGCTTTCTTCTTCACATTCGGGGCATACCGTGAGATTAGCTGCGTTGAAGCTCTGTTGGTAATCAAACTGGATGCCGCAACTTTCACAGCGATAAGTGTAGACAGGCATAATTTTCTTCCTTTTCTTTCTCTTAACGAATTGCGCCGTGATTATAGTCCCCTTGAAAGGGGGTGACAAGAGTAGGGCAAGCGATGTTATAATTTTCTAACATTTTTGTGAACCGGAGAATGAGATGCACAAAATTAGTATTACTTATTGCGCAGTTTGACACTACACCGACAGAGCCATCGGTCTGATGGCTGAACTTGTCCGCACTTTTGAATATGAACTCGAAGCAATCGAGTTGATCCCCTCGGATGGCGGGCGTTTTGAAGTTGTTTTTGACGGGCAGTTGATTTACTCAAAATTAGAAACCAGACGACACGCTGAGCCGGGCGAAGTATTAGGCTTGGTGCGCAACCTTATTTAAACGGAGAAGACTATGTTTGACGATAAAACCGTGTTAACGGGCGTGAAACCCACGGGAACACCACACCTCGGCAATTTGATCGGGGCAATTAAACCCGTCATTGAGATGGGAAACCAAGCCGAAAAGGCATTTATTTTTATTGCAGATTTGCACGCCCTTAACGCTGTGCGGGATAGCAGTCTCATCCAGAAGTGGACGTATGAAGTTGCCGCGACGTACATGGCATTGGGCTTGGATACCGATAAAGCGGTTTTGTTCCGCCAGTCCGATGTGCCCGAAATTTACAAACTGACCGTGCTTTTGATGAATGTCACTTCGAAGGGCTTGATGAACCGCTCCCACGCCTACAAAGCTGTGGTTGCCGATAACGAAGCAAACGGCAAAGACCCAGACTTTGGTGTCAACATGGGCTTGTTTACCTATCCCGTGCTGATGGCAGCCGATATTCTGCTCTACAATACCGATTTGGTTCCCGTCGGACGAGATCAAAAACAACACGTCGAAATGTCACGCGATATTGCGGGCAGCCTGAACAATCTCTATGGCAAAGAATTATTGGTCGTGCCTGAACCGGTCATTCAAAAAGTTGCCGCCGCCATCCCCGGCTTGGACGGGCGCAAAATGTCCAAGAGCTACGATAACTACATCCCGATCTTTGATCAGCCCAAAGCGTTGCGCAAAAAGATTATGAAAATCGTCACCGACTCCAAACGCCCCGAAGACCCCAAAGACCCAGACGAGTCGACCATCTACTTGCTTTATCAACACTTTGCTACCACAGAAGAAGCCGCCGCCATGCGCGAAAACTTCACCAAAGGCGGCATGGGCTACGGCGATGCCAAAAAGGCGCTCTTTGAACTGATTGACCGCGAAATGGCAGAGCCGCGTGAGAAATATTACGACCTGCTCGCCAACCCGCAGCAGATCGAAGATGTGCTCATGGCGGGTGCAGACCGCGCCCGCGAAGTTGCCCAAGAAATGGTTGCGCGCGTTTCCAAAGCGATGTTGGGACGCAGTATATAAACGCTATGACTGTGATGGGAGAAACCCGCCTTGTAGCTTCCAAATTTCAAGACCTTCG
>JANTFU010000220.1 GCA_024763295.1 Anaerolineales bacterium | reverse complement strand
TGTCAATACGGCTATCCCGACGGCTGAGATTGCTCAAAATTCAGCTGGCGAATCTGTAGATGCTGATACTGAAGCCGGTAGCGAGCGTATAACTCCTGTTGACGGCATGCCGCAACTCTTCATTCCCGATGGCACTTTCCAGATGGGTGGTTTGGATAGTAAGAACCAGCCGGATGAATTGCCGCCGCACAAAGTCACCATATCTGCTTTTTGGATGGATAAATTCGAAGTGACCAATGCCATGTACATGCTTTGTGTTGAAGCAGGTGCTTGTGATTTGCCGCAATCTTTTGCGTCAGAGCAGCATGAGAAATATTTTAATACAGAAGAGTACGCAGACTTCCCGGTTGTTTATGTAAGTTGGGGCAACGCCAACGATTATTGTACTTGGGCTGGCAAACGTCTTCCGACCGAAGCCGAATGGGAATACGCCGCGCGTGGCACAGATTTGCGCACTTTCCCTTGGGGCGATGAGCGTCCCGATGGTTCGCAGGCGAATTTTAATCGCAATATCAATGACGTGACGCGCGTGGGTAGTTTCCCTGCTGGGGCAAGTCCCTTTGGCGTGTTGGATATGGCAGGGAATGTCTGGGAGTGGGTTTCCGATTATTACGGACCTGAAGCGTATGCGATTGCTGCCGGTGCGAATCCGACCGGTCCTTTAGCGGCTGTTGGTGGTGGCGAGCGCCGCGTTATTCGCGGCGGTTCTTATCAAGACCTAGAAGCTGATATCCGTGTTTCTAATCGTGGCTATGCTAGTGGACCTGATCTTGAAGCAGATTTGGATTCGCCTGAATATATTGGCGAAGCTTCATCGAAGATTGGTTTTCGCTGCGCTGCGGACAACTAAATCGGATTCCGTTACCGGTTTTGTGTGCCGGTAGACGATAGTTTTCCGTTAATCGAAGAGCGTGCGGTTGCCACAGGTAGCAGCACGCTTTTTTTGTCGGGCATAGTCCTATGAGACAGCTTCCCAGCATAAATTGGCGTTTGTAGCGCCTTGAGATAGTGATTTTGCTATGAAGTTGTCAATTTGTTTTACGAGATTCGAGATTCGGTTACTTTTCATCGAATCTTTTCTTGACGATGCCGAAGGCGCATGATAAAATCCGCTTTCGTTGCCGAAGAAGTCGCAGAGCATTCTGTAGATGATTTGACAAGGCCATCATTGCATTTTGATGGTCTTGTTTGTTGGCAGAAGACATTTTTTGAATTCGTTAGATTTGTTTGGAGGCAAGCGTGCCCACGATTAATCAATTGGTCCGTAAGGGACGTAGCAGTAAAAAAGCGAAAAGCACAGCTCCGGCTCTGCTTTACACCTATAACTCGATGAAGCAGCGTCGTATTCGCCAGTCGAAGGGCGCCCCGCAGAAACGCGGCGTCTGTACGGTTGTGCGTACCATGACGCCCAAAAAGCCGAACTCGGCTTTGCGCAAGATCGCTCGTGTCCGTTTAACCAATGGTCTCGAAGTGACTGCTTATATTCCTGGTGAAGGTCACCAGTTGCAGGAACACTCGGTGGTTTTGGTGCGCGGTGGGCGTGTGAAGGATCTTCCCGGTGTGCGTTATCACATCGTGCGCGGTTCTTTGGATAGTACGGGCGTGAATGACCGCAAACAGGGTCGTTCAAAATACGGCGCAAAACGCGGCTAGGAATTTTTGGAGTATTCTCATGCGACGAAATCGACCAGAAAAAAGAATTATTAATCCTGACTTGCGTTACAACAGCATTCAGGTACAAACTGTGATCCATCATGTTTTGAAGCGCGGCAAGAAAAGTACCGCCGTCAAACTTGTATATGAAATGATGGATCTGCTTGGTGAACGCACCGGTAAAGACCCCTTGGAGGTCTTTAACACCGCTTTGGCGAAAGCTTCCCCGCGTATGGAAGTTCGCCCGAAACGTGTTGGTGGCGCCACCTATCAAGTCCCGATGGACGTAACGCCGGAACGCCGCCTTGCTTTGGCAATTCGATGGATTTTGGCTGCCGCTCGCTCGCGCAAAGGTCAGTCTTTTGCGCAGTCGTTGGCTGCCGAGTTCCTCGATGCTTACAACGAAACCGGCGCTGCGATTCGCAAGCGTGACGAAACCCACAAGATGGCAGAAGCCAACCGTGCTTTCTCCCATTATCGTGGTGCATAGTTTTTATTAAGGTGTAAAGAAGATGGCACGCGCTTATCCTCTGGAGCAGTATCGAAATATTGGCATTATTGCCCATATTGATGCTGGTAAAACAACCGTAACAGAAAGAATTCTGTTTTATACCGGTAAAACGCATCGCATTGGTTCAGTGGATGATGGTACAACCGTAACTGACTGGATGGACCAGGAGCGCGAGCGCGGTATCACCATTGTCTCGGCTGCCGTTTCCGCAGAATGGAAAGGGTATCAGATTAACATCATTGATACCCCCGGACATATCGACTTTACGGCGGAAGTGCAGCGTTCTTTGCGTGTTCTCGATGGCGGCGTCATTATTTTTGACGCCGTTCAAGGTGTAGAGCCGCAAAGTGAAACCGTTTGGCGACAAGCAGACCGCTATGGTGTGCCGCGTCTGTGTTTTGTGAATAAAATGGATCGTGTCGGCGCGTCGTTTGATCGCACGCTCGATATGGTACGTCAGCGCCTTGGCGCAAACCCTGTCCCTCTGCAGATCCAAATTGGTGAAGAAGCTGACTTTAAGGGCGCAATTGACCTTTTGGAAATGAAGGCAACTGTCTTTGATGATGAGTTAGGCGCTGCGCCGAAAGAGATCGATATTCCTGCTGAATTATTGCAGGAAGCCGAAGCTGCCCGCGAAGTCTTGGTTGAAAAAATCGCCGAACTTGACGATGATTTGACTTTTAAATACCTTGAAGGCGAAGAGATTACCGTTCCTGAATTAAAGGCTGCGCTGCGCAAGGCGACACTTGAGAATCGTGCGACCCCGGCTTTCTGTGGCACGGCTTTGAAAAACAAAGGTGTCCAACCGTTATTGGATGCAGTCATCGACTATCTGCCTTCCCCCGCTGACATTGGTTCAGTCGAAGGCGTTTCGCCGAGTAATGAAGAAGAGATTATTACCCTCCCTGCAGAAGATGATGCGCCTTTGAGTGCCCTTATCTTTAAGATTGTTAGCGATCCGTACGTTGGACGTTTGGCTTATTTCCGCGTGTATTCAGGGGTGCTTAAAAAAGGGCAGGGTCTCACTAACACTAGCAAAGGTAAGCGTGAGCGGATTGGACGCTTGATTCGTATGTATGCAGATCGCCGTGAAGATGTTGAAGAAGTCCGCGCTGGTGATATTGCGGCTGTGCTGGGGCTGAAAAACACCTTTACGGGCGATACGCTCGCAGATAGCAAAAAAGTTATTCTCGAAAACATCACCTTCCCTGAACCGGTTATCTCGGTCGCAATTGAACCTAAAACAGTTGCCGATCAGGAAAAAATGGCGAAGTCGCTGCATAAGTTGTCGGAAGAAGACCCTACTTTCCGCGTGCGCACCGATGAAGATACGGGGCAAACCATTATTTCGGGTATGGGCGAACTGCATTTGGACGTGTTGATTAACCGTCTTTTACGTGAGTTCAAGGTTCAGGCAAATATCGGTCGTCCGCGTGTGGCATATCATGAATCCATTACGCGCAAAGTTGAAAAAGCAGAATACCGCCACGTTAAGCAGAGTGGCGGTCACGGTCAATACGGTCATGTTATTTTGACAATGGAACCGGCTGAACGCGGTAGCGGCATCACATTTGAAGAAAAGATCGTCGGTGGTTCCGTGCCCCGCGAATATATTTCTGCGGTTGAAAAGGGTGTCCGCGATGCTTCTGAAAGTGGTATTTTGGCGGGCTACCCCGTTACCGATATCAAGGTCACTTTGATCGACGGTTCTTATCATGAAGTCGACTCCAGTGAAATGGCATTTAAGACCGCCGCGTCTATGGCGTTCCGTGAAGGCGTTCGCAAGGGGAGACCGATCTTGCTCGAACCGATGATGAAAGTGGAAGTAGTAGTTCCTGAAGAGTATCTTGGCGATATTATGGGGCAGTTGAACAGCCGTCGCGGTAACATCGGAGGCATGGAAATGCGTCCGGGGAATGCGCAAGCGGTTCGTGCGATGGTGCCCTTGGCTGAAATGTTCGGCTATGCAACTGAGTTACGCTCCGGCACGAAAGGGCGTGGCGTTTTTTCAATGGAATTTGACCATTATGCGCCGGTTTCGGCAGACGTAATGGAAGAAATACTTAAGTAATAATCTGATAGGCTTTTTTTCTGGTAAGGAGAAAATAAATGGCAAAGGAAGTATTTGATCGTTCAAAACCGCATTTGAACGTTGGCACCATGGGTCACATTGACCACGGCAAAACCACGCTGACTGCAGCAATCACAAAATACTGTGCGTTGGCAATGGGCGGCGGCGAATTCCGCGCATTTGATACCATCGACAACGCTCCGGAAGAGCGCGAACGCGGTA
>JANTFU010000219.1 GCA_024763295.1 Anaerolineales bacterium | reverse complement strand
CGGCATTGGTCGCTTCGGGCTTACCGACCGATTCCTTTTTGTACCTCGGCTATTTGCCGCGCAGAACCAAAGGTCGCCGTGAAAAACTGGCGGAAGTTGAAGCGCTGCCCTACACGTTGATTTTCCTTGAAACGCCGCATCGCTTATTGAAAACGCTGGGCGATATTGAAGCCGTTTTGGGCAATCGTCAAATTGCGGTGGGACGCGAGTTGACCAAATTTTATGAAGAATTTTTACGCGGGGATGTGGAGACGATTCAGGCGTACTTCATTGAAAACGAAGCGCGCGGAGAGTTCACGTTGGTGGTAGCCGGCAAAACACAGGCAGAAAGCATTTGGTCGGCAACCAAGCTGAAATCCGCGCTCGAAGCGGGCGTCGTCGCAGGCGAATCACCGGCAACCCTCGCCAAAAGGCTGGCAAAAGAATCCGGCTGGAAGCGACGCGACATCTATCAGATGATTTTAGACAGCGAAAACGGGATTTCGTAATGAAGTCCCGTTTTTTTATGCCCAAATGTCGAAGACGCGCGAGAGTGTGAGCAGTGAAAGCGCGTTGCGCATCCGCCCCGCGCGGATCTCTGCGCGGATTTGCGGCAGGGTCATTTCACAATAGGCAACGTCTTCGCCCAAATCCTGTTCCGTTTCACGCGTTTGGATGACGTTTTTCGCCAAAAATTGGTGGCAATGGTTGTTCTGGAACGCAGAATTTGGCTCTACCCAGCCGAGATACGTCCAGTCGTCGCTGGTGTAGCCGGTCTCTTCGGCGAGTTCACGCATCGCAGCGACTTGCGGCGCTTCTTCCGGCTCCATCACCCCGGCAGGGACTTCAGTAGTGACCACTTCAACGCCCAGCCGAAATTGCTTGACGACGAGGATTTTCCTTTCGGGCGTGAGCGCAACGATATTGACCCAATCGGGCGTTTCAAGGACGGTGGCTTTCATCTCATAGCCGTTGCGCGGATTGAGCCAAGTATCAAAACGCACTTGCGCAACACGGATGTTTTCGCTTGTTTCAGTGTGGAGCTTTTTCCATTTTTTCATGCGGGCGATTGTAGCACAATTAGGATAGCGCAAAAGCAGCCATAATCAAAAGAGCCGCGCGGATTTGCGCGGTTCTCTGTGTTTATTCTTCATCCAAACGGTCATACGCTGGCGGCTCAATTTTAGCAACCTTTGCCATCGCCGCCAGAAATTTCTCTTTGCTGGCACGTTTTGCGCGCATTTCAAGATAATCCTCTGCGCCCAAAACAGCAATTTTTTCAGCCAATGCCAAAGTGATTAACTGATTAATGGAAATATTCTCTTTTCGTGCCATCTCGCGTGCTGATTTATGCAGCGATTCGGGGAGACGTAGACTTAATGTGGTCATAACTCACCTGCCATTTCTAGAAATTCTTTTGGGGTTAGGACTTCTATTCCGAAATTATCAATGCCTTTAAAGTCATTTTTGTTATATGTGATTATATAAGGGCAATTTGCGGTCACCGCTAATTCTAAAACCATATCATCGCCGGGGTCTTTAAGTTGTGGACGCCACAGATAATAGATTTCCCAACGATTGGATTTACTGATAATGAAATCAAGGATGTCATCGACTTCTTCTTCGCTCAACGAGATTTCATTGAGCATCCTTTTGGCTACAGTTTCATATTCGAGTACCAAAGGGACGGAAACATTTAGCTTGTAAATCCCTTCGTCAATCAGCGAAAGCAACTTATAGGATGCGCCAAATTGCGAACGTAGGGCGGTGACAAAGACATTTGTGTCGGTAACAATTTGATATTTGCTCATATTGGTATTGTATATAATACCTAAGATGTTGTCAATCAAGAAAAAACTTCCCATTTAGCAAGACACCGAGTATCTCAAAGATACTCGGTATCTTTTTCATCGTATCAAAAGAGCCGCGTGGATTTGCTCGGCTCTTTATGTTTTTTCTAGCGACATGACACTTTTTCAATCTTTATCACGAATGGACACAAATTCAACGAATTTTCCGAATAAAAAGTAACTACCTACCCTCGTGATATACGTCACCGCGAGCGTCTTTTGCGAAGCGGTCTCCCTCACTGGCAAGGGGATTGCTTCACTCCGAAAAGCATCGGAGTTCGCAATGACGTAGGTAGTTACGAATTTCTTCTTTTGTTGATGGATATTCCCAATCAATAATTGAAATTAATAAACGCATCTGGTTACCCTAACTTCCCCAACCTCTCCCGCCTTCTCCTGCGTCCCTTTTGCATCAGCCCCTCTATCCACGCGGCGAAAGGTTCGGGGACAGGTAGGAGTGAGCCAAGTATCAAAACGCACTTGCGCAACACGGATGTTTTCGCCTGCTTCGGTGTGGAGCTTTTTCCATTTTTTCATGCGGCGATTATAATGGAGTGATGGCAAAAACGCCCCTTTTTCAGACGTTGGAATGTGCTAATGCGATGTGCGGATTTCGCTTTCCGTCGCGGGTTGAGAGCACACCGACTATTTGCCCAAAATGCGGCGCGCCCCTACGTTCGGCTGGGTCGGTCTACCCACGCCATTTACTCAGCGAGGGGCAAATACCGCCAAACGTGCTCGAAATCCATGTACTGCTCGACAATATCCGCAGCCTGTATAACGTTGGTTCGATCTTTCGCACGGCAGAAGCGTTGGGCGTGACAAAACTGCATCTTTGCGGGATGACGGCAACGCCCGAAAATCCGCGTTTGGCAAAAACGGCACTCGGCGCGGAAACACTCGTAGCGTGGGAGCAACACAATAACGGCGTACAGGCAGCCGAGATGCTACGCGATAACGGCTTTGCACTTTGGGCAATCGAAGGCGGCGAACGCGCGGTCTCGCTCTATGAAGCGGCGCTTTCAGCGGATATTGGAAAAGTGGCGCTAGTTATTGGCAATGAGTTAGCGGGCGTTGACCCCGATATTTTGACGCTCGCAGATCAGGTGCTGTTCATCCCGATGTTGGGGGAAAAAGAGTCGCTGAATTTGACGGTGGCATTTGGCGTGGCGGCGTATTTTGTGCGCTATTTGTGATAGAACACGGATGGCGCGGATTTCGCTGATTTTCACGGATCAAATCTTTAAAAAAATCCGCGAAGATTAGCTTAATCAATTAAATCCGCGTTCTGTGTTTGCAAACCGAGTACAATACGCGCACTTTAATTATTAGCTGTAGCGCGACATTCATGTCGCTTTTCAAGAATCCTGCGACATAAATATCGCGTTACCAATTTAGGAGAAAAAATGAAAACCGAAAGTGGCTTGGAATATAACGAAGTTAAACAAGGTAAAGGCGCGCAGGCTGTGGCGGGCAAAACCGTCAGCGTGCATTATGAAGGCAAATTCCCGGATGGCAAAGTTTTCGATAGCTCGTACGAGCGCGGCGCACCGATCGAGTTTGAACTCGGTCGCGGACAGGTCATCAAAGGCTGGGATGAAGGCATCGCGCTGATGAAGGTCGGCGGGATTGCGCAACTGATTATCCCCGCACATTTGGGCTATGGCGAACGCGGCGCGGGCGGCGTGATTCCGCCAAATGCGACGCTCGTTTTTGATGTCGAATTGGTTGCTGTGAAATAAGCATCTCACTACAAATCGCTAGACTGAAATTACCCTCCGTGCGCGGAGGGCTTTTCTTTTGTGAAAATATATACAACGCTAATGGAAACGTATCTTCTTTTTCTGTATACTATTAAAGACAAAAAATGTCTTATTGGTAAACTTAAAGAAGGTGCATAATGTTCGATAAACTACAAAACTTTTACGAAAAAGCCGACCGCCAGATCATCGCGTGGATGGCAAAATATAGTCTCTCTGTTTTGCGCTTTGGCATGGGATTGATCTTTGTTTGGTTTGGCGCGCTGAAATTTTTCCCCGGCTTAAGCCCGGCCGAAGAGTTGGTACGCAATACGATCTATTTCGTTGACCCCGATTTTTTCCTGCCGATTTTGGCGCTTTGGGAAGTGGTGATCGGACTCGGCTTTTGGCTTGGGTTTTTCACCAAGAAATTTGAACGCCTGACGATTCTCCTGCTCTTCCTCCAAATGCCAGGCACGGCTCTGCCCCTCGTCATCTTGCCCGAAGTCTGCTGGACGAGTTTTCCGTTTGGACTCACGCTGGAAGGGCAGTACATCATTAAGAATTTGGCGATCATCGGTTCGGCGCTGGTCTTTGGCGCAACCGTGCGTGGTGACAGTCTTCCGGCGGAGAAATAGTCAGACCACTCCCTGCGCCGCAGAGATGAGTATTGGGCTGTCGTTTCCCCTCATCCTAACCTTCTCCCGGAGGGAGAAGGGACTAAGCAACGCCGCCGAGGACGGCGGCTGGAGCCACCAAGGTGCTTAACAAAAAAGAGCGTCATCTCAATTTTGAGATGACGCTCTTTATTTCACATCACGTTTCATTAGCCGCGCTGATGCCCTGTGCAAGAAAAGCAAGGGCAATAGAAAAAAAGCATGTGCGGCGGCGCTCAAGCCAAAGATGGTCGCC
>JANTFU010000218.1 GCA_024763295.1 Anaerolineales bacterium | reverse complement strand
GGTGGGCGCTGGCAGCGCAGAACTCAACCTTCGGCGGCGAAGGCAGACAGAGCATTTTGGGTGAACTCTCTTCCCTTTCTAGCAATCTTTTAGGGTTTATTGGGCTGGTTTTCCAAAGCCTGTGGCTAACAGCACCGTCACTGCTCAAAGGTTGGGTGGCTGGCTTTGGCTTTGGCGCAGGGCAAGTACCTGCCTTGGTCTACTGGTTCTGGTTGCCGGTTGTTGCTCTGGCATGGTTGCTGGAAGAGAAACGTATCCAACTGGAGCGCCCCGTGCGCATTTTCCTGGCAGGCATGGGCATTCTTTCGTTTTTAGGCATCTATACGATGGTCTTCATCCCCAGTCACGTTTATGGCGGGTTGACCGCTCTCGCCAAACACGGACGCTATCTGCTGCCTTTTGTACCGCTTGTCTTTTTGGGCATTACAGGACTTTACACTCTCAAGCTGAAATTCCAAAAGCCGATACTCGCAAGCGTTTTGTCTTTTTTCTTGCTCGCCCAAGTTTTTTATGCCATCGGCATTTACACAACCTATTACACCTACTGCACCTACGATGCCTACGCGGGCGATGCTTGCTCGTTGCCGATCTACAAAAATATCGAAAAAGAAGACGCCGGCTCTGCACTGCTAAATAACGAAAGCCAAATCACGCAATCCTTCACAAAATTCTGCGGTGAACTCGAATCCATCGATTTGTACATCAATCAAAAAGCAGATGATTTACAGGGAGACCTACTCGTGTCTCTCTTGGATACAGATGGAGATTTGCTCTGGGACGGAAGCATTCCGGCAGACGAAATTCGGAATCTGGCTTACTTGAATATTCCTTTGGATGGATTAACCGAAACAAACTTGGACGTTTACCTGATTCAGTTATCCACAACAGGGATGCCCGACGAGGGGCTTGGCTTCGCGCTCACCTATGCTGATTTTTATCCCGGCGAACTAAGCATTAACGGTCAACCAGAAGACCGCGACCTACTCATTCACTATGTGTGTACAACACCCTAGCGGTGTTTTAACGTAACAATCAATTCCTACTAAGGAGGAGCCATGTATTCTTTTGAACCGAACGAAGAACAACAAATGCTGATTGACGCAGTCAGCCGCTATGCGGAGAACGACTTGCGCGCAGCGGCGGAGGAGGCGGAGGAACACGCTAAGTTTCCTGACGGCTTGATCGAAAAAGGCTGGGAAATGGGTGTGTTGCAAGCCTCCATCCCTGAGGAGTACGGCGGATTTGGTGAGTACTCCAGCGTGACGGGCGCTTTGGCGGCTGAAGAGATGGCGTACGGCGATTTGCCCGGCGCGATGGCGGTGATGACCCCGAATCTATTTGTGCTGCCGATTTTGCTGGCTGGCTCGGAAGAGCAGAAGCAGGAATTCATTCCGCCCGTGATCGAGATGGAATGGAAAGCCTACACCGCCGCGATGATCGAAAAACGTTTTGACTTCGACCCCAGCGACCTGAAGACGACCGCGGTGGCAGATGGCGATGACTTCGTGCTGAACGGTGCGAAGACGTATGTCCCTTACGCCGCTGGCGCCGAAGCGATGATCGTTTACGCGAATGTGGACGGTGTGACGCAGGGCTTTGTGGTTCCCGGCGATGCCGAAGGCTTAAGTGTCAGTGAAGAACGTAATAAACTGATGAGCCTGAATGCCCTCCCGATGTACGATGTGACGCTTGAAAACGTGCGTGTTCCGGCGGCAAACCGTTTGGAAGGCGATTTCAAGGCGGTCTTAGCTGCCAGCCATGTTGCTTTGGCGGCGATGGCGGTTGGCGTAGCGCACGCTTCGCTTGATTACGCAGCGAATTACGCCAAAGAGCGTGATGTTTTTGGCGTGAAAGTGGCGCAGAAGCAGGCAATCGCTTTTATGATGGCTGAAATGGCGGTGGAAATCGAAGCAATCCGAATGTTGACTTGGGAAGCGGCTTGGAAGCTGGATACCGGTAAGGAAGACGCCTATAAATCGGCATATCTTGCAGCAACCGGCGCAATTGATATGGTGATGATGGTCACTGATCGCGGCGTGCAAATTCTCGGCGGTCATGGCTATATTCGAGACCATCCCGTTGAGCGTTTTATGCGTAATGGACGCGGCTTCGCGACCTTCACTGGTTTGATGATTGTCTAATTGCGTTAGAACGTTAAAACGTTTCAACGTTCTAACGTTCCGACTGCGAAGCAGAAGGAGTAAATAAATGACTATTGAATTTGAAACCCCGAAACCAATCGTGCAACAGCAGTATGTCTTGAAGACCGTTGCCGATAATATGATGCGTCCGCACGCACGCTATTTCGATGAAAACGAGCACGAAATTCCGTGGGACTACATCAATTTTATGCATCAGGCAATGAAAGCCTCCGGTGCAGGTTCTTTGGCGCCCAAAGAAAAGAAAGATGCCGACCCAAATAAACCGAAGCGTCCGCCAATTGGATACCAGATGTTGGCGCACATGCTTGAAATCATCTCTTGGGGCGATGCGGGTATGTATCTTGTCACGCCTGGCGGTGGACTGGGCGCGGCGGCGGTGCAATCTGCCGGAAATCCCGAACAAAAGAAGAAATTCCTGGCGCGCTTTGCGGGCGATAAACCGACCTTTGCCGCGATGTGTATGACTGAAGCCGGTTCCGGCTCGGATACTTCTTCGATCCGTGCAACAGCTGTTTTGGATGAAGAGACGAACGAATGGGTGCTTAACGGCGAGAAGATTTTCGTCACCGCGGGCGAAAAAGCATTGACCGTGCGCGAAGAGACCGGTAAAGGCTTCATCGTTGTCTGGGCGACCATTGATCCCGAAGCAGGGCGTGCGGGTATGCGTTCTTTCGTCGTCGAAGCGGGTACGCCCGGCGCGACCGTGACCAAACTTGAGAATAAATTGGGCATCCGTGCTTCGGATACGGCGGTCATCGTTTTGCAAGATTGCCGTGTGCCCTTCGAGAATATCTTGGGCAAGCCCACTGTTGAGAAAACGACCAAAGGCTTTAAAGGGGCGATGGCAACCTTCGATGCAACTCGTCCTCTCGTTGCCGCCATCGGCATGGGCGTTGCTCGTGCAGCTTTGGAATTTCTTAAAGAAAAACTTGCTGAAGAAGGCATTGAGATTCGCTATGGCGTCCCCCGCAACCGTTTGACCTCCATCGAGCGAGATGTCATTGACATGGAAGTGATGGCACGCTCGGCATGGCTGATGGTACTAAAAGCAGTCTGGATGGCGGACAACCAGAAACATAACGCCCTCGAAGCCTCGATGTCTAAAGTGAAAGCCGGTGATGTGGGCGTCAAAATCACCCAGAAAGCCGTCGAGATTTTAGGACCGCTCGGCTACAGCCGTGAATATCTGCTTGAAAAATGGTTCCGTGATGCCAAGATTACCGACATCTACGAAGGCACCGGGCAGATTAACCGTCTCGTTGTCGCTCGCAATCTGCTCGGCTATCGCGGCAGCGAATTGCGCTAAGGAGTAACCGCCAAGACACAGAGAACGCAGAGAGAAAATTAGGGTCGCCAAGACTTTTAATCCCTTGGCGGCTTTAGAAGGAACTTGGCGAACTCTGCGTCTCGGCGGTTCAAAAAACAGGAGAACTCTTATGAAATACCAAGTAAATAAAGCCGTCGTGGTTGGCGCAGGGACGATGGGGGCAGCGATTGCCGCTCACCTCGCTAATGCAGGCATTCCCACGACCTTGTTAGACATTGTTCCGTTCAAGTTAACCGAAAAAGAAGAGAAAAAAGGCTTGACGCTTGAGGATAAAGCCGTGCGCTATCGTATCGTCAACGCGGGTCTTGAGGCGGCGAAAAAATCCCGCCCGGCATCCTTCTTCTCGTCTGACCAGTTGACCCTCGTCAAAGCAGGCAACCTCGAAGACGACTTCGATGTTATCGCCGATGCGGATATCGTCATTGAAGCGATCATCGAAAATCTAAAAATCAAACAAGATTTGATGAAGCGTATTGACGAAGTACGCAAAGAGACATCCATCATTGCTACAAACACCTCCGGTATCCCCGTCAAGGATATTGCCGCAGGTCTTTCCGATGGTTTCAAGCAGCATTTCCTCGGGATGCACTTCTTTAATCCGCCCCGCTACTTGAAGTTGCTCGAAGTCATTCCCACCGATGACACGCTCCCCGAAGTGGTGGATTTCGTCAGTCATTTTGGCGAATATCGTCTTGGCAAGGGCATTGTGCTCTGCAAAGATACCCCGAACTTCATTGGTAACCGTGTCGCCTTCGGCACCGGCGCTTTTGCTCTCGACTACATTATGAAAAATGACTTGACCATCGAAGAAGTCGATATGGTCACGGGTCCCATCATCGGTCGTCCGAAAACGGCTACGTTCCGCCTGATTGACCTCGTCGGCATCGACGTTTGGGATCATGTCGGGCGCAACCTCGCTCCGCTCATTCAGCACGATAAATATGCTTTGCCCTATCTCGAATCGGAAGCGCCGAATGCGCTCATCGCCGAGATGCTCAAACGGGGCT
>JANTFU010000217.1 GCA_024763295.1 Anaerolineales bacterium | reverse complement strand
AAATTCGTCCCAGCTTCCCGCTTCCTTGCCGCGATCACAATACGAGCGGAAGGAACAAAAGCGGCAGGGGCGTTCGTCTTCGCTCATTGGAAATTCTGCGGCTGTCTTAATCTCAGCGACGATTTTTTCCACGCTATCCCAATCCCGCTCGAATTTGGCTTGACTATATTGGAAAACCGCTGGCTCATGTGGAAAATTTGCAAACCAGTAAATCATTTCGATATTTTCGGGCGGAATTTTCTCGCCGCCATTTAAACGGCGACCTGCCTGCGCCAGCAGGGCGGGATAAAGCCGCGTTTGCCAACGGATAGCAAGATACTCGTTACGCGGGCGTTTGCGGTACGTCTTCCAATCGTAGATTAGCGCTTTTTCCCCATCTTTGATAGCAATTAAATCAAATTTTGCCATCACACGGTCATCTCCCAGTGGTGCGGATAACGTGTATTCGGGATATAGCGTGTAACCACTTAACGCAGGCGAAAATTGCTCGTAAGCCGTCCACCAACGCATCAAGTTTTCACTCTGTGCCAGCTTGCCGACCTTTTCGGCAGGCACGCCGATGATCTGCTGCTGCACCATACGATGAAAAAGTCCGCCTTCTTGCTGGTGTTGCTCGTATTCGTGCGTCGGTTCGCTTTCGACAGCGGGCCAAGCCAGTCGTTCGATATACCGCAGTTGAAAACGGCGTGGGCAGTCGTGATAGTCTTGCAAGGATGATTGCGAAAATTTGAAGGGGGAAAGGATTTCCATTTTGTGATTTTATCACGCGAGCTTGGTACAATTCCTTCTGACTCCGCGAGGAGCGTGCATTTGCGACGACGCGGTCTCATCTAACCTGAGATTGCTTCGTCGGAAAAGCATCCTCCTCGCAAATTCATCCAAGTTTGGAATTACTGCATGATTCAAATTCAACTCGCCAATCTCTCGCTCGTTTTGGGCGCAACGCGCATTTTTACAGACCTAAGCTGGGAAATTCAGCAGGGGCAAAAAATCGGTCTGATCGGCACGAACGGAGCGGGGAAGTCATCGCTGTTTAAGCTCATTACGGGCGAATATCAAGCCGAGCTTGGTGGTTCGCTGACGTTTTCACGCGGATTAACCATCGGGTATTTGGCGCAAACCCCTGAACTGGATTTGACCCAAACGGCTTTGGAATCAGCCTTAGACGGAAATCCGCGCGTGGCGCACGTGCGAGATGAGTTGGTGCGCGTTGAAGAAAGTTTGGGCGACCCCGAAGTGTATTCCGACGAACGCCGTCTTGGACGGGCGCTTGACAAACAACAACATCTGCTCGACGAGTATCTTGCCCTCGGCGGCGACACTTACGAAGCGCGCGTCGAAGTGATGTTGCTTGGACTGGGACTTCCCTTGGGAGACCTCACCAAACCGATGTCCACGTTGAGTGGCGGACAGAAAAAACTAATTGGGCTGGCGCGTCTGCTCCTTTTGCATCCCGACGTTCTCTTGCTCGACGAACCGGACAATCATCTCGATTTGCCGGGCAAGATTTATCTCGAAAAGCTAATCCGTGACTACGATGGGACAGTCGTGCTCGTCTCCCACGACCGCTATTTACTGGATGCGGTTGTGACACACATCGCTGAACTTGAAGACGGCAAAATTTCTGTGTATGAAGGCGATTATTCCAGTTACTCGCTGGATAAAGAGCTGCGTTTGGCGCGGCAGGCGGAATTGTATAAGGTGCAGCAAAAAGAAATTGGGCGGCTCGAAGCGATGATTAAGCGTTTTGCGATTTGGGGTAAGGTTTACGATAACGAGAAATTTGCTAAAAAAGCCAAAGCGATGCAAAAACGCCTCGATAAAATGGATAAAATGGACAAGCCGATCATCGAACGCCGTAAAATGGACTTGAAATTGCGTGGCTATCGTGGCTCGAACAAAGTGCTGGAATTGGATGGCGTGAAGAAGGCGTTTGGTGCGCACGTCGTGTTTGACGGCTTGAACGAGACGATTTGGCATGGCGAGCGCGTTGGCTTAATTGGTCCCAATGGGGCGGGGAAGTCGGTTTTGATACGCATGATTTTAGGGGAGGAGATGCCTGATGCGGGCGAAATCAAACTGGGACCGAGCGTGACGATTGGCTATTACGCTCAAGAGCATGAAACGCTTGATTTTGAGCAAAAAGTAATCGATGTAGTGCGCTTCACAGGCAATATGAGCGATTCAAAAGCAATGGCGCTGCTCTCAAAATATCTTTTTAACTATGAACAGGCGCAGGGCTTGGTTAAGAATTTATCGGGTGGCGAGCGCAGTCGCTTGCAGTTGGCGCTGGTGGTTCTCTCTGGCGCAAACTTCCTGCTACTTGACGAGCCGACTAACAATCTGGATATTGCCGCCGCGCAAGTGCTTGAAGCTGCCCTCGAAGATTTTGAAGGAACAGTGCTGATTATTTCACATGACCGCTATTTTCTTGATCAAACCGTCGAGCGTTTGATTGAAATCAAAGCATGTAATTTTAAGAATTATCTTGGGGGCTATAGCGAATATCTTGAAAGTACGGGCAGAATCTAAAAAAGGAAAGTTGTCCATGTCTAAACGTGTAAAACCGAAATACTGCATCCGCTGCGGCGCTGCCCTTGAGCAGCAACCCAGCTACGGCGAGATTCGTCCCGTCTGCCCCTCGTGCGGCTGGGTACACTTCACCGACCCCAAAGTCGCTGCGGCGGTACTCGTCGAACGCGGCAATGAAATCTTGCTTGTCCAGCGCAGCTATAATCCATTCAAAGGGGCTTGGTCATTCCCCGCCGGATTTGTCAACGCGGGCGAAGACCCCGCCGAAGCCGCTCGCCGTGAATGTCTCGAAGAGACGGGCTTGAAAGTCCGCATCACGCGCCTGCTGGATGTTTACGCCAAAAAAGAACACGAGGGCGGTTCAGATTTCATCATCGTTTATGCCGCCGAAATGGTCGCTGGCACGCTCGCCGCTGCCGATGATGCCAATGACGCCGCCTTTTTCCCGCGCAATGCCCTGCCCGAACTGGCGTTCGATGCGACGAAGTATATTTTAGCGAATTACTAGAAAATCCGAAAGATTTTGCGAGGAGGATGCACTTCCGACGAAGCAATCTCATGGAATAGGAGACCGCTTCGTCGCAAAAGCGTGCTCCTCGCGGATTCATATTTTGACTGTGATTTTCCTGTACAATAGAGCCATGAAACCCATTTCTCCCATCCGCCCCTCCCCAATTGCCGGCACTTGGTACGACGACAATTCAAAACGTCTCGCTGCCGAAATTGACGGCTATCTTGATCGTGCCCTCTTGCCTGATTTGGATGGCGACGTGGTCGCCGTGATCGCCCCTCATGCGGGATACCGCTATTCGGGCGCGGTGGCAGGACATGCTTTTGCAGCGCTTCGCGGCATGGATTTTGACTTGGTCGCCGTTTTATCGCCTTTGCACGCCTTTCATCCTGCCCCGTTTATTACCTCATCCCATGCAGCATACGAGACCCCGCTTGGGAAGATCGCCATTGACAGAAAATTGGTTAGTGACCTAAACCGAGCCTTAATTGACGAACTTGGCTTTGGCTTGGAGACCATCGCCCGTGATGGCGAACATTCTCTCGAAATCGAGCTACCCTTTTTACAGCGTGCCCTGACGAGCGACTTCTCCCTGCTGCCGATTATGATTCGCTCGGTGGATGTGCATGAACTCGAAGCGCTGGGGAGAGCAATCGCCAGCCTCCTGCGTGGACGGAACGCCCTCATCGTCGCCAGCACAGACCTATCTCATTTTTATCATCAGAACGAAGCCAATCTGCTCGATGGCGAGATGCTGCGCCAGATCGAAGCCTTCTCGCCCGAAGGCGTTCTCCGTGCCGAAGAGACGGGCAAAGGTTTCGCCTGTGGGCGCGGCGCTGTCGCTGCAACGCTCTTTGCCGCGCGGGAGCTTGGCGCTGACAACGTGAAGGTCGTCAACTACGCCACGTCGGGCGATGTGACGGGAGATTTTTCGTCTGTGGTGGGGTATGGGGCGGGGGTGGTTTATCGTGCGAGTTGAATCATGTTCCCGTGTTGCGTATTGCGTATTTCGTAAAGCCATTACGCAGTACGCAATACGCATTACGCAATGACTTTCGTCCAAATCGCTGTCAATATCCCTGCCATCAGCGGGGTTTTCGATTACGCTCTCCCAATGGAATTGGAAGGGTGTCTTGGCGTTGGGCATTTGGTGACAATCCCTTTTGGACATCAGGTGGTGCAAGGGGTGGTTTTACGTTTCATCGATCAGCCTTCTGTGCAGGAGGTGAAAACCGTCATCGACCTGCTCGATGAACAGCCTGTCTTGACCTCCGCACAAATTGCGCTCGCCGAGACGATGGCGGCGCAGACCTTGAATCCACTGGCGGCGATGGTGGGGTTGATGCTGCCGAGGGGGTTGAGTCAGCAGGCGGATGTGGAGTATTCAGGGATTAGGAATCAGGGATTAGGGATTAGGGGGCAGTTGAGCCAAACTCAGAATCGTTTGGTGGATTTGGTGAAGAAGCGGG
>JANTFU010000216.1 GCA_024763295.1 Anaerolineales bacterium | reverse complement strand
ATTTAGAAGGCACGGCGACCTACGCTTTGTGACGGTCTTTTTGACCTGAGCACAATCGGTCTGCCGTGCTTTCTCTATCATACTAGAGCACAAAGGGTATTACGGTAGTTAATCGTGAAAAAAGATTTTAACCGCCAAGACGCAGAGTTTTGGAAGAAAAAAGAAGAGAGTGTCAACCAAAATAGGTAAGACTGAGAAAAAATGTCATTTTTCTTGTTTTTTTGCCTTAAAAACTTGGCGTTCTTTGTGCCTTGGCGGTTTCTTTTTTCCTCTCACGGTTAAGGTACGTTGTACCGCACAAAGGCGCACGAAGGGTTTTTAAGTTTTTCTTTGTGTTCCTTCGCGTCCTTCGTGGTGAGAACCTTTTTGGTTTTGGCTTGTCCAAGTTAGGAGTATCGCATGAAAAAAACAACCATTACCATCCAACAAATGGATTGCCCCTCCGAAGAGCAAATGATCCGCATGAAACTGGACGGATTCGAAAATATCGCCTCGCTGGCATTCGACATCCCTAACCGCAAGCTGGATGTCTACCACACAGACGACTACGCACCGATTTTTGCCGAGGTGGACAGCCTGCAACTCGACGCATCCGTGGTTGAGAGCAGCGAAACAGACGGCATCTCCCCCACCAGCCAACACGAGAACGAACGCAAACTGTTGTGGCAGGTGCTGGGAATCAACTTCTTCTTTTTCGGGCTGGAAATTTTAATGGGCTTTCTCGCCAACTCAATGGGCTTGGTCGCCGACAGCCTCGACATGCTCGCCGACAGCATCGTCTACGGGCTAGCGCTCTTCGCCATCGGCGGGACGGTCGCGATGAAAAAGAATGTCGCCAAAGCGAGCGGCTATTTTCAGTTGGTGTTGGCAATCTTCGGCATCACGGAAGTGATCCGCCGTTTTCTGGGATTTGGCGAAGTGCCCACCTTCCAACTAATGATCGGCATCTCCTTCCTTGCACTGATTGGCAACGCTCTGAGCCTTTACCTGCTACAAAAAAGCAAAAGCGAAGAAGCCCACATGCAAGCCAGCATGATCTTCACGTCGAACGATGTGATCGTGAATATCGGCGTTATCCTTGCTGGCGTGCTGGTTTTCATGACGAACTCAAAGCTTCCTGATCTGGTAGTTGGCTCGATCGTCTTCGTGATCGTCGCACGCGGGGCGTGGAGGATTTTGGGGATTGCGAAGTAGGATTCTACAACACCGATATTATCGACCAAAAAGTGTTGCGTACTGCGCAACACACGAGGTATAATAGCAGTATGATAAAGACTTTCAAGCATAAAGGGTTGCGTAAGTTCTTTGAAAGCGGCAGCCTTGCTGGCATTCAGCCTGAACACAAACAAAAACTACGGATGCGACTGATTGCATTGCATACTGCCAGTAGCATCGAAGATATGGACATCCCTGGCTGGCGTCTTCACAACTTGAAAGGAGACCGAGAAGGTCTGTGGGCAATTAATGTCAGCGGAAATTGGCGAATTGTCTTTGAGTTTCGAGACGGCAATGCCTATATTGTCAATTACGAGGATTATCACTAATGAGCATGTATAACCCACCCCACCCTGGAGAATTTATCCGTGAAGTTTATTTAGAGCCTTTGGGCGTTTCTCCGCGCAGTGTTGCTTTGCGCATGAAGATTTCCCCATCCACTTTTTCACGGCTTATCAACGAAGAAAGCGCCATCAGCCCAGAGATGGCATTGCGCCTGTCAAAATGTTTGGGGCGCACTCCTGAAAGCTGGCTTCAAATGCAGGATATTTATGATCTGTGGCAAGCTCGACAACGCATTGATCTTACTAAGATTGAGCCGTTGGTTGTGCCTGCCTAAACACTTTCCTGTTATAATCTCCGCCATGCAAACGTACCCTGTCCCTACCCCGCAAAAACATCTCCCATCCACGTCTGGATAGGTATGCTTCCGTATGCCAGTATGACGGCTCCCAGATGTGGCGAGCCGTTTTTTTATGCGTTTTAACGTTGGAACGTTCTAACGTTAAAACCTTCCAACCTTCAATCTGAGACTGATTATGACCATCGACGAACTAACCGAACTCATGCACAACTTCGTCCGCTCAAAGGGCTGGTACGAAGAAGACAGTCCTAAAGAGCAATCGCCGCGAAACCTGGCGACTTCATTATCGTTAGAAGCGGCTGAGGTTCTCGAACACTTTCAATGGAACGAAGAATTTGTTAAGGAAGATTTAGCCGAAGAACTCGCCGATGTTGCCCTCTATCTGCTACAATTAGCGTCGATTGCCGAGATCGACCTTGAACAGGCGATTTTGGATAAATTGGAAGTGAATGCAAAAAGAACATGGGATTAAAACGATAATCGTTGGTTGAGTAGGCGATGCTTTTCGCCGTATCGAAACCAACAGTTCAAACAGAAATTGTGGTTTCGATACGTCCTTCGAACAAGCTCAGGACTACTCAACCACCAGAAGAAATGAAAATTATGAAAGTAACAGTATTCGGCGGCTCTGCCCCCAAACCCAATACCCCCGCTTATAACGAAGCGTATACGCTCGGCAAACTGCTCGCAGAGCAGGGTCATAGCGTGATGACGGGCGGCTACATCGGCACGATGGAAGCTGTCTCGCGCGGCGCATCGGAAGCGGGCGGACACGTTATCGGCGTGACCTGCGAAGAAATCGAAAGCTGGCGGGACGTGCATCCCAACCAGTGGGTCGCGGAAGAGTGGCGTTATCCCACACTCAAAGCGCGGCTGAATGCCCTGATCGAAAAATGCGATGCCGCCTTCGCCCTGCCCGGCGGTCCCGGCACCCTGACCGAGATCATGTTAATGTGGAACCAACTCATTATTCAGGCACTGCCCCCAAGACCGCTCATCCTGATCGGGGCAGGTTGGCAGACCGTACTCGATCAGGCGTTCTTCAGCGAATTGGGCGCTTACGTCCCCGAACGTCAACGGGCGTATCTCCAGTTCGCATCCGATGTTGAAACTGCCGTGAAAATGTTAGAAAGTTGAAGGTTCAAGGTTGAAAGTTCACACGAAAACCTGCAACCTTAAACATTAAACCTTCAAACCTTAAACCGAAGAGGAAATAATGGCTGACGAAAAACTCACATCCCAATCTGAAAACTTCTCCGAGTGGTACAACCAACTCGTCCTGCGCGCCGAACTTGCCGACTACGCCCCCGTGCGCGGCTGCATGGTCGTGCGCCCCTACGGCTGGACACTCTGGGAAAATATGCAAGCCGGTCTCGACCGCCGTTTCAAAGAAACCGGTCATGTCAATGCGGCTTTCCCGACCCTGATCCCGATGTCCTTCTTTGAAAAAGAAAAAGATCACGTCGAAGGCTTCTCGCCCGAACTGGCAGTCGTCACGCACGGCGGCGGCAAAGAACTCGAAGAAAAACTCGCTGTCCGCCCGACCTCCGAGACCATCATCGGCTATATGTACAGCAAATGGGTGCAATCGTGGCGCGACCTGCCCATTCTCATCAACCAATGGGGCAGCGTCATGCGCTGGGAACTGCGCACTCGTCTCTTCCTGCGCACCGCCGAATTTTACTGGCAGGAAGGTCACACTGCCCACGCCAGCGCCGAAGAAGCCAAAGAAGAAACCTACCGCATGCTCGATGTCTACGCCGACTTCGCCGAGAACGACTGCGCCATCCCCGTCGTCAAAGGCTACAAATCGGAGACCGAACGTTTTGCGGGCGCGCAAATGACCACCGGCATCGAATCGATGATGCGCGACACCAAAGCCCTGCAAAGCGGCACCTCGCATTATTTCGGGCAAAACTTCGCCAAAGCCTTCGAGATCGACTTTCTCAACAAAGATAACGAACTCGAATACGCCTACACCACCTCTTGGGGCATGTCTACACGCATGATTGGCGCGCTCATCATGGTACACGGCGACGATCAGGGCATGAAAATGCCTCCCAAAATCGCTCCGATTCAAGTTGTCATCGTCCCCATCTACCGCAAGGATAAAGAAAAAGATGCTGTCATGGCAGCCGTTGACGAAGTTTTCGCCGAACTCAAAGCGGGCGGCATCCGTGTCAAAGTGGATGATCGAGAACAGCTCTCGCCCGGCTTCAAATTCCACGATTGGGAGATGCGCGGCGTGCCCCTTCGGCTGGAAATCGGACCGAAAGACATCGAAAAGAACTCCGTCGCCCTCGCCCGCCGAGATATTCCGGGGCGGGAAGGAAAATCCTTCGTCTCGCGCCTGGGTCTGCTTGATTCCGTTAAAGAGACATTGGACTCAATCCAAACATCTCTCTTCGAAGCCGCCAAGCAGTTCCGCGACGAGAATATCCACGACCCCGCAACCTACGAGGAGCTAAAAGAGGTCGTTGAAAAAGGCTGGGCATTCTCCTACTGGTGCGAATCCGCTGAATGCGAAGCAAAGGTAAAAGAAGATACCAAAGCCACCACGCGCGTCATCCCCTTCAAGCAACCTGAAGAAGAAGGCACCTGCATCGTCTGCGGCAAAAAAGCGCATAAAAAAGTTTATTTCGCCAAAGCCTATTAATCAGGTATCAGGAATTAGTCAATCAGGGATCAGGCAAGCCC
>JANTFU010000215.1 GCA_024763295.1 Anaerolineales bacterium | reverse complement strand
CCGGCTTCCGGGTGCTTTTTCATAATCTCCCACTCTTCGGGCGTAAACGCACCGTTTTTGTTCAATATCTCTTTCGGAACAATTAATTTGCCAATATCATGCAAAATGGCACCAAATTCCAAGACAGTTTGGGCTTGCTTGTCCCATTTGAGGGCATCGCCAAAGATTAATGCAATCTCATGCACACGGTCAATATGGTGACGAGTTTCAGCATCACGGGCTTCGATAACATTTGCCATCAGCATCACGGTTTGGAAGTGCGCCTCGCGCGTATCGAAGGCTTGTACTGCTTTACGGCGATCCAGCCGAACGCGCACCGCATCCATCAATTCTTTGGCGTCAAAAGGTTTAAAGAGATAATCGTCAACAGCCAAACGGCGTGCCTGCGCCTGCTTTGTTTTTTGTGAATAGGCGCTCAAGAAAAGAAAGGGAATCGCTGCGCCTTTTTCTGTCGCTCGTACTGCTTCGAGTAACCCAAAGCCATCCATTTCAGGCATGGCAATATCCGAAACGATTAATTCAATCTCTTCATTCTCGAAAATTTCAAGTGCTTTCTGTCCATTTTCTGCCAGAAACACTTCGTACCCTTGCATCTTCAAGATTGCTTCTGCAAGTTCGCGTAAATCTTTATTGTCATCAACAACTAGGATTTTTTCTTCCACATTATCTTCCTTCCAGAGTTGAGTGCTTTGCTTATGAAAAGCAAAAGACTAAATTTGGCAACCAAGTTTCATTTGTTTGGGCGCTAAGGAATACGAATTAAATAATCTACAAGATTTCCCGTCCTTTTTTCACCACAGAACACAGAGATTACGGCGTTTTCCTCTCAAACTCTGTGGTGAGTTTTTTATATAGATTATTAAATTTTGATTCCTAAGGTCCCCAACGCGGTTGCCAATCGCAAAAATCGTTGTCTGTCAGACGACGTAAATCGCTGCCGTCGGTGCGCATAATATAAATCTCACAGCCATGATTATCGCCGTAATGGTCAAAATAAGCTGTAAAAGCGACCCAGTTTCCATCCGGTGAAAAACTTGGTCCTTGGCTATTGCCGCCGCTTGGCGTAATCTGGTGGACATTTGAGCCATCGGCGTTCATTAAATAGAGTTCCCGATTCCAGGCTGTGCCCGAATACGTCACAATCTCATCTTTTATCGACCAGTCCGTGCGTCCGCGTAGCAGCGGCATTTGATTCACTTGCTTTACATCGCCATCGGCTACATTTACGATATACATTTGTACCCCGCCGTTCACGTCCGATGCGAAAAGGATTTTCTCACCATCGGGCGACCAGGTTGGGTCCCAGCCATGCGATGTAACCGCGTGCGGGGTTCTGCCATCGCGCTGCATTACCCAAATGCTGTGTTGATCGCTTTCTGGCGACCAATGCGTAAAGGCAATTTGGCTGCCATCGGGCGAGATTTCGGGCGCGGTTAGCACACCAAGTCCATCTGTGAGTTGCGTGGCTTTGCCGTCCAGCATCATTTCGTAAATATTGTAGACATTCTCTCCGCCAAATTGCACATAGACGACGCTTTTGCCATCGGGTGCCATGGATGGATAAAAATGACGTGTGTAGTCTTCCGTTGTTAAGCGGCGTCGGTCACTGCCATCGGCATTCATAATGCAAATTTGGTCACCAACTTGCACCTTGTAAATTTGGCAAACATAGACGATTTTGCCGCTCGGTTTGGCAGGGTCAGGCGTGGGCGAGGCAGTTGCTGCTATAGTGGGAGCAAGCGTCGGCGGAGGGCGATCCGTCGCTTCCCCGGTTAGCGCAATCTCAGTGGCGCGTTCAAAAGGATCGGGAGGGGGCGTGCTGACCGGCAGATTACATCCGGTTAATAGAATGAGCAAAAAAATAAAAATCAGTCGGCGCATGTACTCTCCAAGTAACGCAATCATACCGCAAAAAAAGCGGTTTGCGTTTGCTTGGTCGATTTTACCACTGCCCTTCTTGGTAAAATATAGACATAAAAAACGGTTTAAAAGGATGCAGAAATGGATGTTTTGCGGCAAATTCTTTCAGCGTTGCCTGTAGGAAAATTTGAAGAAATTGCGCTCGGTTCGCACTGGATTGCCGTGGTTGTGCAGACTGAAGATGGACGCGCCTGCGGCTTGGCATCGACCCCGATAAAGAGCTTTTTCCCGAACGAAAAAGAACGTGCCCAAGTGGACGCTTTGGTCGGCAGAAACGCCAACCCCGAGCTTTTTCGCCTGCTCCAAAGCACCGATTTACTCCTTCGCGGGGTTGCGCTGGCGACGATTAACGCGCTTTTGCCCAAGGTGGGCAGCGAAAATTGGGGCAATATTAATGCGGGTGATGCCATCATTGCGCGCGGAAAAGGCAAGCATGTGGCGCTGGTGGGGCATTTCCCCTTTGTGCCGGATGTGCGTGAGAAAGTGGGGCAGTTGAGCGTGCTGGAGCTAAACCCGCGCGATGGCGATTTACCTGCCAGTGAAGCCCCCAGAGTCATTCCGCAGACTGATATTCTGGCTGTGACAAGCATGGCATTTGTGAATAACACAATGGATGCTTTGCTCGCGCTTTGTCGTCCTGAAACCTATGTGATTGTGATCGGACCCTCCACGCCGCTTTTCCCTTTGCTTTTTGATGTGGGGGTAAATATGCTCTGTGGCTCTATTGTCGAAGATATTGATGCTGTGGTTGCAAGCGTTTTGGCGGGGAATGGCTTCCGTCAAATTAAAAAACAAGGTGTCCGTTTGGTGACATTGACTTCGGGCATATAGTTTTTTGTGCTTGCATCTCTTGCGTCAATTTTATATACTGGGGCATGTCTGATTTTTCTTAAGGAGTTGTTATGGACAAGAAAACGCGTGGTTTAATTGCAACGATTGCAACAGTCTTTTTTTGCGGCTTGCCCGGATTATGTCTTTGTTTATTTGGTGGAATCACTGCGGCAGGTGTGATGCCGTATAACACAGATATAAATGGCGTTGTAAATAATGGGGTGCTCCCTTCCGGATATGGATTCGCCATGCTTTGTCTGGCGATTATCATGATTTTTATTCCTGCAGGTGTTGGCTTTTTTACCTTACGAAAAAAGTCTGATGACAATGCGGTTGATGCCGTTCCGGTGGCTGACGCGCACCTCGAAAGTGCTCCCTTTAAAAATGATGCCTCGTCTGCGCCGCCACCGCCGCCTAGCACAGAAAGCAATCCTTTTGATGATGACGAGCCACTGCCTCCACCATCCTAAATTTTTTCGTGCAAGATTATTGACACGATTATTCTTTGCGGTATAATCTTCCCCGCAAGGGCGACTAGCTCAATTTGGCAGAGCAATTGACTCTTAATCAATCGGTTCAGGGTTCGAGTCCCTGGTCGCTCACTACAATATGCAGGGGTTGTTCTCCTGTAAAGCCCCATATACATGGGTGGAAACCTGTCGAAATCGGCAGGTTTTTCTTTTTGCGAGCAGTTTCGCGAGCAATTGGGGGATTTAACGCTGAGAAAGTATTTCACTATCCAGTTTTTCCCCGAACTTCACCGGTATTAAAGTCACAATTTCATCCATCACTTGGGCAGCTTGTTCTTGCATTGTTGGCATAAGATGCCCATAAATATTCAGTGTGGTACTGGTTTTTGCATGTCCAAGCATCTTTGAGGCGACGATTACGGGGACGCCGTTATTCAGTAAAAGCGATGCTACTGCGGTATGACGTAAATTGTGGAAACGGATTTTCTTCATCCCTGCTCTTTGAAGTCTTTTGTGATGTTCTCGCCATCCAGCAGGGGCCAACAACGGACGGGAAAATCAGTCCATGCTCTTTCCAATTTTCTCCTGCGAGGTTTGCCAATCGTTTGCATTCCTGATATTGGTGACGGAGTATTTCTCTGTCCTAATTGAATGGTTCTGCGTCCTGCACGGGTTTTGGGTGGGCGAAAAACAAGCCCCTGCCCTTTGATCCGTTGAACTTGTCGTTGAACACGAAGGGTACCGTGCTGCCAGTTCAGGTCTGTCCATTTGAGCGCCAGCAATCTATCCAAGGATTTCAAAGCCCAATTAGACAAAGCCGGCGTCAAAAATATCCGCTTCCATGACCTACGCCACACGGCTGCATCGCTCATGTTGAATAATGGGGTGCCAGTTATTGTGGTCTCGAAAATACTTGGACACTCAAAAACTAGCACAACTCTGGATATTTACGGACATATTATCCCTGTCATGCAAGAGCAAGCTGCCCAGATTATGGATGAGATTGTGACACCAATTCCGGTTAGTTTCGGGGAAATGCTGGGAAAAAAGCAAGCTCAAAAAGCCTAGATTTATCCTTAATTGCTCGCAAATTGCTCGTAAATTGCTCGCAAAAACAAAGACCTGCAAATTTCAGCAGGTCTTGACCCAAATATATGGGGTGTAAAAGAAGATTTGCCCCTGTATATTTGGCGCACCCGGAGGGACTCGAACTCCCAACCAACTGATTCGAAGCTGTCCTAAAGTGTGTCTATTGCGTGTTTTCACGTCCATTTCACCTATATTGTGTACAAAAAGCGCTTGAAACGTCTAAATTCTGCTTGTTTGTCCATAGTTTCTATGGCATTTGCTCG
>JANTFU010000214.1 GCA_024763295.1 Anaerolineales bacterium | reverse complement strand
CTACAAAAGATTGCTCATTTTTTGCAGATTCGTACTCGGCATTTTCGATCAACTCGCCGCCCTCCATTGCTTCACGAAGGCGTTCGGCAACTTCCTTGCGCTTCACTGAACGCAATTCATCCAACTCGCGCTGGAGTTTAATATAGCCATCTTTGGTTAGAAATGATGTTGGCATCTTTTTTCCCTGCAACTTTCAGAATCTTCTCTTTATAAGACGAAATTGCATCTCAAAGAGATGCAAAAATCTACCATGTTTCTATTGAGCCGAGAATATATCACGTTTTTTTAGGCTGGGCAAGTATGCCTCTGGGGTGATACTACGGCTTTTCCAGCCCGTGTGCATCAAGTAAGGCTTCATCGGCAAGCAACTTCGCTGTTTGACCATCGGCAACGATGCGCCCCTCGTCCATGATAACCATACGCGGAAAAAGTTCGGCAACCATGCGCAGATCGTGCGTGGAGACGAGCATGGTAATGGGTAAATCCCGCAGTAAGTGGATTAAACCCCGCCTCGCGCGCGGATCCAAACCTGCGGATGGCTCATCGAGTATGAGCGCGTATGGACGCATGGATAGCACCGTCGCGATGGCGATTCTTTTCTTCTGACCGGTGCTTAAGTGGTGCGAGAGGCGTTCTTCAAAGCCGTTCATATCCACGTGAGCGAGAGCTTCCTTCACGCGCTCCAAGACTTCATCTTCAGGTAAGCCCATGTGTAAGGGACCAAAAGCCACATCTTCAAAGACGGTCGGGGAAAAAAGCTGGTCGTCGGGATTTTGGAATACAAGCCCAATCAGGGCGCGGATGACCGGCAGATTCTGTTTATTTAACGGTAGCCCGCCCACCCTGAGTCCGCTTCCGTCACCGAGAATGCCGTTTAGATGCAACATCAGGGTCGACTTCCCGGCACCGTTCGGTCCAACGAGGGCGATCTTCTCTCCTTGTTTAATTTCTAAAGATAAATCGCGTAAAGCAACATGCCCATCGGGATAGGCAAAGTCAAGATGCTCAACGAGAATGAGCGGCTGGCTGGGATCAATCTTTCTTTCAGGCGTTTTGGAGGCGTGAGTAATGGGCATGGAGTTGTCCGCTAAAAATGGGTGAAAATTTGTAAAAAGAGCAAGGCAGCGCTGGAGAGGATGAGAATAACCCAATCGCGTGTGTGCATGGCGTGGCGGTTCAAAGTACGCAGATGCCCCTGATAGCCGCGCGCGAGCATAGCGTTGTAGATGCGGTCAGAGCGTTCGTAGCTGCGCAAAAAAAGCTGACCGACCATATTCCCCGCAATTTTGGCGCGCCAGAAGACGGTTCCGCCACCACTTTGACCGGGCAGTACGGCGCTACGCGCTTGACGCGCACGCAAAAGACGCAACACTTCATCGCTGAGCACAAAGATGTAACGATACAAGAATGCGATGACCGTGATAAGCATGCGCGGCAAACGCAAATGTTCGAGGGCGTGAATCAAATCAGGGAATTGTGTAGTGGCAACCAGCAAAATCGCGACCTGCACGGAAAGCCACGAACGGACGACAATGCTAAAGAAACGCAGCAAGCCCGCATCAGTGGCAAGCAAATGCCAAAAGAGAACGTCAAACTCGGCGAGCGTTTTGCCCGGCAGTGCAAAAATGGCAGTAACCGCTGCTAATGCAAAAGGCAAGGCGATGAACGAACGTTTGAAGGTGTAGCCCCAGCCAAGTTGACCAACCCAATTGAGCAGAAAGATGACTGCCCAACTGATACCAAAGCCAATCCAATGCCCGTCGGGAAGCAGGGCATTGGAGAGAATGAAAAACACGGTCAATAAGACCTTAACACTGGGCGAAAGGCGGTGCAGAGGGCTTTCGGTGGCGTAATAACGATCGAAGAGATTATTGTGGATCATAGAGCAGTAGAAAGTGGAAAGTAGGGAGTTATGAGCCACAAGTTCGCGCGCCTAATTCCTAACTTGCCAAATTATCTATTAAGTACCTGAGCAAAGATTTTCTTGCATTCGCAATTTAGGGGCAGGCGACATCAATGTCGCGCTACGGTTTACCAGATTACTTTTGCCCGATTACTTATCTCATTCCGTCGCTTTTGCACGTCCGCGCAGGAGCAATACAACCAAAACACCCACGACAAGCGCACCGACGATCCCTGCTAAAATGGTCGAAAGTCCGGTCTCACCCAAAAAGGGCAACGTGTAGTCCGGCAAAATCGAGTAGGGCGCATCGGCACTGGTTGAGATAAAACCCGCATTGATGGCAACCCGTTCTAAGCCATCGGGCGCTGCCGAGGCAAACGGCGAGAGAAAAACGACAAAGAGCGAGACTAAACCGCCCACCCAGACCCAACCGCGTCCACCTTGGGCTGCGTTTTTGCTTTCATCCAACAAATCAGGACGGGTGCGGAAGATAAAGGACAGGGCTGCGACGGTGATCAGCGCTTCGCCGAGACCGATTAGGGCATGAATACCAAGCATAGCAGGCATCACAATATCGAGACGGGCAGTTCCGCTCAACCAAAGCTGTAACGAGGCAAAAAGTGCGCCTGCCATCACAGAAAGCCAAGCCCCCAAACCTGCCGCGCCAAGTTTAACCGCACGGGTACGCCCCTCGGCAGCTTTATAGAGTCCAAAACCGATTGCCGCCGTCAGCAAGCCCATATTAAAGATATTTGCGCCCATCACGAGCAAGCCGCCATCTTGAAAGAGTAAACCCTGAACGGCGACAACCGATGTCATTACCAGCATACCAGCCCAGGGACCGAGCATAATTGCTGCCAAGGCACCACCCAGCAAATGTCCGGATGTGCCGCCCGCAACAGGGAAGTTGATCATCTGTGCGGCAAAGATGAAGGCAGCCATCACGCCCATTAACGGGACTTGTTTCTCGTCCAGTTTTTCGGTGCGACGCACAGCCACACTCAAAACCACGAGTGTGATGAGCCAGAAAAAAATCGAAACTGTGAGACTTAGAAATCCATCGGGAATGTGGAGAGGGGTTGGGGAATATAACATGGGAACTCCTTACTTGGATTGAAATCCAAGATTGATAGATTAAGTCCGCTGAAGCGAACTGGGATTTGAACATTTTCTAATCGGCTTTACGCCGACCTTGTTCTTCGCTTGAGAATTCATTCTCGCGTTGGCAATTTTTACAAAGCCCAAACAGCGTAATGTGATTATGCGCCAAGGAAAAATCATTCTCGGCTTCCAATGCCGCAAAAAGCGCCGCAAAACGCTCATGTGGAATTTCGATCTCGTGACCGCATTTGCGACAGGTCAGGTGATGATGAGCGTGTTCGCTGAGTTCATAGGCACGTTTGCCGCTACTGCCAAAAGCCGCGTGCGCCAACCCAACCTGCGCCAAAAACTCCAGTGTGCGGTAAACGGTCGTCTCCGTCAGCCCGGGCAAACTCGCCTGAGCCTGCCTAAAAACTTCACCGGGCGTCAGGTGATCGCTCGCCTGACGCAAAATATGCAAAATGACCCGTCGTTGGGACGTAATGCGATATCCGCGCTCGCGCAACGTTTTGGCTAAATCAGCTTCACAACTCATCCAATATCCTTATTGCAGTTTTTTGCAATAAGGATTGTATCCAATCGTGCAAGAAAGTCAACCCAAGCTCTTGATGCTATTTTTTACAGGTCTAGGTACAATACAGGCATGAAACGAAATCATCTTCTCCCCCTCTTTGCGCTAATTTTACTCATCACGGCGTGCAGACCCCAAATCAAAGCTCAACCGACCCCCACAGTCGTCGAAACGCCCACGCAAATTTTTATCATCACCGCCACGCTGCCGCCAACCGTCACCCCCTTCCCCACGCAGACGCCCATCCCGCCGACTGTCACGCCAATCTTCACGGGCATTACGGGACAAACCACCACACTCGTCAACGTGCGGGATATCCCCTCCGCAGCCGGATTTCAAATCGGAGAAGTGCAGATATTTGAGAAAGTACAAATTATCGGGAAGGATTCAACGAATCAGTGGTGGATGATCGACTTCCCCGCCAGCACGAGCGGATACGGATGGGTTTCGATGGAATACGTCCTCGTCACCGAAGATACGTCACGCATCCCGTTAATGGATGCCCCAGTGGAGGCTGGGCAGCCGGCTCCCACAACGGAAGCAGGTGAAAGTGCGAGCGACCCGACGCCCGTCCCAACGCTGAATCTCGCCACTGCGCCCGACGACGGCGATTCTTTTGAAAACCCCGCCGTCGACAAAATCTTATCTGAAACAACGGAGACGTATATCGAATATCGGAGCGAACTCTCCGCCCCGCAAGGCGACACGGATGATTGGGTCGAGTTTGTTTTTGACGGGGCATTTGGCAGTGAAAAACATGTGGATGTGATCTTAAATTGCTCCGGCAGCGGCAAGATTAATGTGGCATTACTGCAAAATGGGGCAAAGCTGCAAACTTGGGCGGGGCTAACCTGCGATCGCCCGACACAGCTTTTGCTCACGTTGTATACCGGTGCGCCGTATAGTATTCACTTATATATGGATTCAGAAACAAATTTGAAATATATTGAGTATGCGTTGAGCGTACAGTTAGAGAAATAAATTAATGCGTTGCGTAGTGGCTTTCGTGCGTAAAATCATTCGGCTGTGTTTCATTTCGGTTAGAGTTTTG
>JANTFU010000213.1 GCA_024763295.1 Anaerolineales bacterium | reverse complement strand
GAGGGCAAGCGCGAATCCGAGTGTCCACGCGGGTTTGTGCTTTTTGCTGCGGATTAAATCCACTAACCAGAGCAAGATCGGGATGAAGAGCGTTCCAAACATGACCCACAAATGTGCGCCGCGCGTGGGGTTCATCAGGTTGGGCAGGATACCGCCCGCTTGCGATGAAAATCCGAGGTAGAAGGGCAGGTAGAGGAGAATGGCGGCGATGCCCGTGAACAGCCCGAAAAGGATGAAGTCTTCGAGACGCTCCCAACGCCAGCCGTCGGTGTGGGCGCGGGCAAAGGCATAGGCAGATGCGACTAGCGCGGCAGCGATCAGGATGTCCCAGGTGTTGAGGAAGGCGATGCCGCCAAGTACGAGCGCCACGCTAAAGATAGCGAGCGGACGCAGATGGAAGGTGTAGCCGAAAATGCGGGTTTCGCCCTGCCAGCCGCCCTTGAAAACATAGAAAGCAAGCGCGATAGTCAGCAGCGCGAAAGGCATGGCGAGGACGTGCGGATGTAGATCGCCAAGCACATACGAGAAGGCGGGGAACTCGTCGATGGTTTCGCGGAAGTTGCCGAGCAGGTCGTAGTCCTGAATGACGCGCGAGGCACGCCACCACCACCAGAAACGGTCGGGAATCGTGCCGAGCGTGGCGGGGTCGCGGCTAAGTTCTTGCATATCGAGCCAAATCCAGAAATTGCTTGGCTTGGTGTTCCAGAAGATGCCGCTTTGATGCAGGATTTCGAGGAAGCCTTCGAAATTAGAAACGAGTAATAAGAAAAGCGGGGCGAGATAAGCAGTGGTCAGTGGTTGGTGGTCAGTTTTCAGTGCGAGCAGGTTGTAGAGGATGCCGTAGGAGCCAACCGCTGAAAGCGCAAAGACTAAAGCAAGCATCAGGTTGAAGGCGATGCTGGCAGCGGTGGCGGTCAGTTTGGCGATCATCGCCGTGATAATGTAGCCGAAATGATAATAAGAAATAGCATATCCGCTCAACCACGGATCGCGCGGCGGGAAGGTCGGCGAGCGCAAGATGGCGTTGATGAAGGCAAGCTCCATCGGTTTTTCGGTGCCGAGCGCTTCGGGGTTGGCGGCACGGATGATGGCGATGAAGGCAAAAGAAAGCAAGAATAAGATTTCGATGCTCAGGACGAGTTTAAGGTTTTCCTTAAGCCACAGGAAGATTTCGGCGAATCGCTCTTGCGTTGGCTGGGTCTCGTCTGTCGATTTGGTGGTAGCGAAGAGACTTAATCCCGCCAAAATCGCCAGCCCAAGCAATATCCCGCCGATGTCGTTCTGCGCCACGCCGAGCGATGCCAGCATCCAGAAAGCGTATGCCCAGATCAGCAGACCCGCCGTGCGGGCGAAGCTGTAGCCACGATCCACGAATTTGGGGAAGAGACGGTAGGTGAGCGGGAAAGTGAGTAGTCCCAAGAGGGTGAGGGTGATGTACCAGATGAAAAAGTGCATAGGAATTAGGGATTAATGATTAGGAATCAGGAGAAGGTTTTCAGCCCGCAGGGCTTCCATAATTTGAGTAGGTGGCTTTAGCCCCGCGATGGAAAAGTGAATGTTCCGTCCGCGTTTGGCGCAAAATCGAGCACATCGACCACCGCATCCAAATTGAGCGCACCGTAGATATGCGGAAAGTCGCCACGCAGCTCTGGGGGCGCTTTTGCTGGGTCGGGATGCGCGGGTGGGTCCCATTGCAGTTTGGCGGACAGGCATTCAGGGTCGATGACGAGCAGCACCAAATCCGTTTGTCCGCTGTAAAAAGCATTCGCAACAGATGCGGCTTGGACATCCGTCGAGCAGTGGATGAAACCTTCGCTTTCAAGGCTGGCGGGACGGTAGTCGCCGTTTTGTTGGGCGGTTTCCCAGTCCGTGCGGGGGGTGATGTGGTAGATCATAAGCAGTTTTCAGCAATCCATAGTTGTTGGTTAGTGTTGAAATTGTAATCCATCTTTAAGCAAAGATACCGAGTATCTTCGAGATACTCGGTATCTGTTGAAATTTAATTTTGCGCTTATTACGCTTGACTTTTGCTCAACTTCTCACTCGCTAGCCGATTCAAACTCACACCCGATTCCGCTGCTTCCATTGCCAAGCGACGGTGTAATTCAGGGGGAATTCTGACAAGAAACTTTCCGCTGTAATTTTTGGTTGAGATAGGTTCGGGGACAGCTTCATTATTTCCGAGCATATCCGCGACCACATCTGTGATGACCTGCCGAATGCCACGTAAAGCATTTTCAGGCGTGGATGCAAGCCAGCTTAGGCTGGGAAATTCCACACATAAGCCGACATATTCTTGATCTTCTTCAGACCACATCACGCGGTAGGTATAACGATCATTTTCCATTTATCTCTCTGCCTCCAAGCGCTCTATTGCTTTTAGCACTTGCTTCACCTGATAGGCTTTTGCCATGCCTTTATCGTCTTGAATATTCACGCGCGGATCGCCTTGCCACGGGGTTTTGTAAATTCTGTGACTACTGCCACTCTGCCTTGCTTCGCCAAAATACGCATCACACACTTTGCATAAATCCTGAAACCGAATCCCTTTTGGGTTCTTTACCATTTTTTCGAGAATTTTCTCAATGCCAGCCATGCTTAAATGATACTATTATTGGTATTAATGTCAAGAGGGGCATGAATCAAGACACCGAGCATCTCCAAGATACTCGGTCTCTAAAATGTCAGTCCAAAGAACTTCGCAACACCAGCACAGTCGGTTTACCGCCGTGCGATGATAGTCATGTAAATCGTCCCCGCATGGGAATACCTCTATCGAAGCGCAAGTAAATTCACCGCGTTAATTGCAAAGCCCGCTCAAAGCAAACCGCTTCCCGATTCCTAATCACTACTCCCTGCTTCTCTACGCCTTTTCAATCTGCAATTTCGTCTTGTTGCGCATCTGGTAATTTCCATTGCCAGACAGCACCTGATCAACAAACTGCTCAGGCACATCCACATACGTCTGCTGGTCCTGAATATGGATCGCGCCCAATGATTTGCCAGGGATATTGGCATGATAAGCAATCGTTCCGACCACGTCCGCAGGGCGAATGCCATCTGCGCGCCCTTTGTTGAGCGCCATGCGCACCATGCCTGCTTCATGTGATTTGCGCGTGGCGTTGTAAGTGCGTTTCTTACGGCTTTCGCCGCCTTTTTTGTAATTTTGCCCACGTTTATAACGCTCAGGGCGGCGGGAGTCGCGTTTCGACGTCCATTCGCGTACCTGACCAATCGCTTCAATAGTACGCTGATTTTCGCTTTCACGCACTACACGCAGGGCAGCGGCGGCAATATCAATCGGCTCGTGTCCCGCATCAATCAACTCTTGCACGGTTTCGAGTTCGTTCTTATAGCGTTTGCGGCGCAGCCAAACTTCCATGCGTTCTTTGAGTTTGTCTTTACGCGCCTGCAAAATCTGCGTTTTGCTGGGCAGCTCGGCTTTGGTCATCTTTTGGCGCGTATAGCCTTCAATGCGGCGCAGCATCCGATTTTCACGCGGGGTCAGCAATGTAATCGCAATACCCTCTTTGCCCGCGCGCCCCGTGCGTCCGATACGGTGAACGAAAACTTCGGGGTCGTCGGGCAAGTCGTAGTTGAAGACGTGCGAGATGTCGTCGATATCAAGACCGCGCGCGGCGACGTCGGTGGCGACTAAGACCTTAATTTGGTCATTGCGGAAACGGGATAGGACGCGTTCGCGCGCATCCTGTGAGAGGTCACCGTTTAACATTTCGGACGAGAACCCACGCGTTGCGAGTTCGTTCGCTAACTCGCCCGTCCCGGCTCTGGTGCGGACGAAGATCAGCGCACGCGAAATATCTTCGGTCTCAAAGAGACGCGTCAACGCCGCGAGTTTGTCACGTTGATTGACAACGTAGTAACGCTGTTCAGTGGCGGCAACGGTCAATTGTTTGCGTTCAATAACGATGGACTGCGGCTCGGTCAGATATTTGGCTGCCAACTGACGGATGCGGCTCGGCATGGTCGCCGAGAAGAGTGCGATCTGGTGTTGGCTGGGAGTGGCGTCAAGGATGGTCTCGATATCTTCAACGAAGCCCATACTAAGCATTTCGTCCGCTTCGTCGAGGACGAGGGTGCGGATGCCGCTTAGGTCGAGTTTGCCCTTGCGCATCAGGTCAAGCAGACGTCCGGGGGTGCCGACGACCACGTCCACGCCGCGTCTGAGGGCGCCGATCTGCTGTCCATAGGATGAACCGCCATAGATGGCAATCACGTTCACGTCCAGGTGCGATCCGTAGCCTTCCATCGCAGTCGCAACTTGCAGGGCAAGTTCGCGCGTGGGGGAAAGCACCAGCGCTTGCGGTTTTCTTAATCCATGTTCTAAATTTTGCAGAATGGGGAGGGCGAAGGCGGCGGTTTTGCCCGTGCCGGTTTGGGCTTGCCCGATGACATCGATGCCGGTGAGCATGACGGGGATCATTTGAGCTTGGATGGGCGTTGGCTCTTCGTAGCCGCGTTCGGTGAGCGCCTGCATCAGTTCCTGACGCAGGTTTAAATCGGAAAATTGGGTTGTCATACGTGTCTCCTGTGGACGGACGTGTGAATCCGCCCCCAAATTGGGTCTTGATAGGTCTGTTATCGGCTTGCCGATACGAGCAGTCG
>JANTFU010000212.1 GCA_024763295.1 Anaerolineales bacterium | reverse complement strand
CGCTTTCTTCTTCCGCAGTTGTTTCAGTTTCTTCTGCTGCTTTTGTTGGGGTGGGTTGAGGGGCTGGGACTTCTTCTTCCACAGCAGGCGGAGGCGGTGGCGGGGGATTTTGGGGTTGGTTGCGCGAGAAGAGAAAGAGAACTAATGCCAATAAGATGGCGATGAACAGTTTGAACCAGTCGTAGGGCAGAAAGCCTGTTTTCTTTTGCATGGCAGGCTCCTATGCGTTTTCTGCGAATTCTTGGGCTTGACGGATAATTTCGTCTTCATCGGCGAGACGTTTGATTTCGTCGCCGACGATTTCTTCGAGTTGGGCGGGGGTTAGGTTGCCGAGTTGTTTGAAGGATGTGATGCCGCTGGCGTAGAGTTTGGTTTTGATGACGGGACCGATGCCTTTGATTTTTTCGAGCGGATCAATGCGCGCTTGGCTGCAATTTTTTAGCTCGGATTCGAGGGCTTCGATTTTTTCTTCGGCGGCGCGTTGCGCGGATAATTTTTCTACTTGGAGGGCGTTGAGTTGATCTTGGGCGGTTTTTTCGGCGGCTTTTTTCTGCGCTTCGAGTTGATTGATTTTTTCTTGCGCGGTTTTTAGCTTTGCATTGTTTTCGGTTTCGAGCGTGCGGAGCTTTTCTTGCGCGGTCTTGTTCTCTTTTTCGAGCGTGGCGATTGTATTTTGGGCGCTCGCCAGTTCTTGTGCTTTGTTTTTCAGTTCTTGAGCGAGTTTTTTGCGCCAGTAGAGCCAGTCGATGATCCATTCGATGAGCCAGCCGATGAGGATGCCGAGCAATAGAGTAGATAAAAAGTTCATGTCATTTCTCCCGTGGGGATGTGGTTTGTTCGATTGAACGATTATATCAGGCTGTGGTGTCTGGCGAGATTTTTCCCCCTGTTTTTTGAGATGTTTTAGCTTGCGGGAATTTCGAGATAAAAAATGCTGCCAGAGAAGTTTTCTTCATTGTGTCCGGCGCTTTCAACCCATGTTTTGCCCCCATGTGCTTTGGCGATGCCGCGCACGATTGCCAGTCCCAGCCCGGAGCCGCCGCCCTTGAAGCTGGTTTTGCCGGACGAGTGGTTGGCAACGCCAGAGACTTGATAAAATTTCTCGAAGATGAGATTGTGATGTTCTGCGTCTAGCCCAATGCCGCTATCTTTTACGGAAAACCGGACGCTGGCAGTTCCGTTCGCCAGTGTAGATGGTTTTGCTTCAAGCGTGATTTTGCCGCCGTCTGGGGTGTATTTGATGGCGTTAATCAGTAGGTGGTGGAGTGCTTTTTCGATGAGGACAGGGTCGGCTTTGAGATTGGGGGTGTTTGGATGGTAAATTAGGCTGAGTTTTATATTGCGTTCTGCAGCGGCGCTATTGAGCGAATAGAGCGTTTTTTGTAACACTTGTTTTACTGGTACAGGTAAGAAGGCGACTTTGAGATTTCCCGAGTCGATCCGCGTAATATCCAGCATCATATTGACGGTTTCATATAGCCGCTTTGTGCCCGTGTTGATGCCTTCGAGAATGCAATCTACTTCCTCATTTGCGATTGTTGGCAGCATGGATTGCAAGAGATCCAAGTAGCCTTTTATAACTGTCAGTGGCGTACGCAATTCATGCGCCGTAATCTGGATAAATTCCGTTTTGTTGCGATCCATTTGGCGTAAGATTTGATTGGTTTTTTGGAGTTCAGCGATGACTCTACGGTCATTTTCGCGCATACGGTCGAGTGTGACACCAATCAGGTCGATGGCGATTTGTGGATTCTTTGTCAGAATAATTTCGAAATCCTTGCGATTCATTTCAAGTGTGGTGCAGGGGCTGGTAGTACGCACAGAAGCCGAGCGCGGGGCATCCTGAATTAACGCCATCTCGCCGATTACATCGCCTCTACCACCCAGTCGGAGCGTATGCTCTTGGCTGGCATCCAAAATTTCCTGAAAAACTGACACATGCCCATCCGCGATGATGTAAAGGATATCTTCGTGCGCGCCTTCACGACATAAAAGATGATTGGCAGGGTAATGACAAACGCGGGAAAGCTCCGCGATTTCTGCTAGTTTTTCATCTGCCAAATCCTTGTAAACAAGCCGCAGCAATGAAATTTTCTCTTGAAGTTCCATACCTTGAGTATAGGTCGAAAGCTGCCATGAATTGCTACAATTGCATTACAAGCTGCTTTGCCATGATATACTCGCAGGACGAAATTGAAACTTATTAAATCCGGTGGGGTTGTATTATGCAGCCCTCCGGTAGGATAAACCGGTGCCTGAAAAACAAGACGAAAAAGACATTCTCAAGCAAGCTTCAGAGGGCAGTAAAGAGGCATTTGGTCTCTTATACGAAAACTACGTTGACCGCATCTTCAACTACGTCTATTACCGGACGGGTAACGTCCACGACGCAGAAGATTTAACGGAACGGGTTTTTCAAAGGGCAATGAAGCACATCGTCAATTATCAAGATCGCGGCGTTCCCTTTTCGGCATGGCTCTATCGCATCGCACATAATCTGGTTGCCAACTGGCATCGAGATCGCAGTCGCAAGCAGGAAGTGACCATTACTGAAACGATGGTCATCCCTGCCAAGCATGAGCATCCGGAAACCACACTTTTGCGCGTTGAAGAGCAAGATGCCCTGCTACGCCTAATCCGCAACCTGCCGCCTGACCGCCAGCAATTGCTGATTCTGAAATTTGTGGAGCATTATTCCAACGCAGAGATCGGCGAGATTATGGGACGCAGCGAAGGCGCAGTTAAGAGTCTCTATCATCGTACGCTTTTGGCATTGCGCGATCAGGTAGATGATTTAACGCTTGAGATCGAAGGAGAATAAGATGCTTCACATCGTCACCGATGGCGCTGCCGACATGCCTCCCGAATGGGAAGAAAAATATCAAATTCACACGGTTCCTGTCAATATTCAGTTTGGTGAAGAAACCTATTTACAATTTATTGACTTGGATTTTGACAGTTTTTACGAAAAAGTTGCCGAGACAAAAATGGTGCCCAAAACCGCCCAGCCCTCGCCGCACCAATTTGTAGAATTTTATAAAAAGATTGCGCAACCCGGCGATACCATCTTGTCCCTTCACGTTACCAGCAAACTTTCCGGTACCTACGCATCTGCGGTGATTGCCGCCGAAGAACTCAAAGATCAATACAATATCATCACCTATGATTCCGCAGGCGGCTCAATGGGCATCGGTTTCATGTGCCGTGCAGCGCGTAAAATGGCAGACGCCGGAAAAAGCGTGGACGAAATCATCGCCTATTGGGACAAAGTCAAAGCCGATGTGCAGATTATTCTTACTTTGGACACCCTCGAATACGCTCGCATGAGCGGCAGGGTCGGCGCACTATCCGCTGCGCTGGCTTCGGTACTCAACGTAAAGCCGATCGCAGTACTCAAAGACGGCGTCATCGAAATGGTTGGCAAAGTCCGCACACGCAAATCTGCCCTCAAGCGTGTACTTGAAATGTCAAAAGACGCCTATGGCGAGCGCCCGATGTACCTCGGCATTCTCCACGCCCACGATTTGGATGCGGGCAAACAACTGCTCGAAGATGCAAAAAGAGTTCTCAATGTCAAAGACAGCGTTCTGACAAATCTTTCTCTCTCTCTGGCAACAAACTTTGGTCCCGGCACTTTGGGAATTGTGCTTTATCCTGCGGAGTAAGCCCATGAATAAGTCGCAAGATACGCATCAAATCGAATCCATGCTCGATAACGCCATGCGCTCTGTCCGCCCGCCCGATGATGTGATGCAGCGCCTACGAGAAAAGATTGGCAACCTTGAGCCGAATATCATTGCCAAGCGCCTCTCCAATTGGGAGTTTACAATCATCATTATGGGGAGCGTGATGGCTGTGGCGACTGTCATCTTAACCGTTGCGCGGGCATTCTTTTATTTTTTCAACCGGAGCAAACGCGCGGGGGGGGCTTAAGTTGGATGACCATGATTTTGCGAATCCTGATGCTGAAGCAATCTCCTCTTTTTAGCGCGAGGCTGCTTCGTCACAAGTGCATGCTCCTCGTAGAATCATCACTTCTAGGCACTAGCAACAAACGCTCGATATAAAAACTTCAGGTAGTGGTTAAAATTGACTGATACAAGATTTATGGCAAATGGCTCCCTGCGCCGTCCTCGGCGCAGGGTTCTCTCACAAAGCGCCGCCGAGGACGGCGGCTAGAGCCAATAGGTTAGAGTAGATGAGGTCAGTCAAAACTTACCATTACCAATTGCGTAATTAAAAAGCACCGAGTATCTTCAAGATATTCGGTGCTTTTTCTTTTGTTTTGGATGTTATACCGGGTTAATTTTTGTCCCACTCAGGCAGGAGCGCAGCGCAGATTTTTTCGGCTTCAGCAATCAAGTCCACGTTCACGGGTAAACGGAAATCTTCCGTGACACGCAGACGTAAATAAGCGGCAGCCTGCCGCAGGTCCGCGGGCGTTCCGTCCATTTCTTCCAAAATCTTGAGTAAATCGTAAGCGCTTTGGCTGGGCGGCGTCATCCCCTGCCGCGAGAGATATTCCCGAATGGCAACGCCGGCAGCACGGCGCGCGCAAACACGCGCTTTGCCTTCGTTTTTTGCGGCGCGTGCAGCGGATGCCATTTGGAGTTCGTTGTTGAGTTG
>JANTFU010000211.1 GCA_024763295.1 Anaerolineales bacterium | reverse complement strand
GGCGCTTGGGACTGAAGAAATTTCAACATAACGAGACCATGCCTAAGGTCACGTTCGCGGCGCATGGCGTAGAGGGCAGAATCAACATCGATTTCTTCGTGGAGCAGGGAATACTGCGTATCCCGATAAGCGGCGGCGTCCAGTTGAGAAGCAATCTCTTCGGGCAGGGCATCTACTGCGGGAGCATCCAAGAGGGAAACGGTTTTCACCATCCCATCGAGGGGTTTGAGAATTTCTTTTAGATATAAATCCTGTCGACGCAGGTCAAATTTACTAACGGGTTTCTTCCAGTGGGCGTGCGGCAGGTAGGCGAGGGTGACATCGTGACCGAGGGCGCTCAGGGCGAGGGCGGTCATGGTGGAATGCTCAACCCAGTAGCGCAGCATGGTATAGATGAGCACGCGCTTGCCGGTTTTCGGGCGCTGATTGGCTTTCGCTTGAGCCACCCAACGCGGCAGGGCTTCACGCAGTTTTTCGGCGGAGTAGCCACCGACAGGCGGTTTGCTCGTCTGCTGGAGCAGCGAGTAAATTTCTGCGCTGTAGGGCAGGTCGCCGAGGAGGTCTTTAAGTTTTGATCGGTTCATATTTTTGGGTACACGGAGTTACGCAGATTTCACGGAAGAAGCATTAAACACGAAGGGCACGAAAGCTTCACAAAGGTTTAAAGTTTTTCTTTGAGACTCTTTGTGGTCTTTGTGTTTAAAAAATCCGTGTTCTCCGTGCATTCCGTGTACAAATTAATCGACTTTATCAATCGTCCAGTCTAATCTTGGGCGGATCGCGCCCTGACGGGTCTCCGCCCAGTGCATCCCAGGCGCGCCAGCGGGGTCAACATTGAACTCGAGCGCCCGCTCTTCACTGAAATAACTGCGGATGCGGAACGCGCTCGCATTCACGCCGAGCGTATAGCGCCCCGCGTTGAGCATATCGGGCGGCAGCACACAGCGGCTCACATAGCGCCCCGCCGCGCGGTCGGTATGTGTGTTGAACATGCGCGCATCGTCCGTGTCGAAAGACGTGAAAACAGGCTCGCCGCGCGCCGTGTACAGATAGATGCCGACCCGCAGCCCCGTGATGGGCGCATCCAGTTCGTATTCAAATTCGAGCGTGAATTCTTCTGTGGATCGGACAGTTTCAACGACGTTGCCACGATTATCGACAATGCGGATCGCTCGTGGGTTGAACGGGGCTGCCGTTACAGGAACATCTGCCTGATCCCAAACTTTTTCCCCTGCCCGTGCGTGCCCCGCCGAAAGGTAGTAGTCCACCGCTTCAGACGAGGGCGCGCGCATGATCATCTTACCCTTCTCAAGTACAATCGATTCGTCCGTCAAACGCAACACCGCCGACATATTGTGGCTCACGAAAAGCACCGTGCGCCCCGCTTCAGCGACATCGTTCATCTTGCCGATGCACTTGCGCTGAAACTCGGCATCGCCGACAGCCAACACTTCGTCCACCACGAGGATTTCAGGCTCAAGATGCGCCGCGACGGCAAAAGCGAGCCGTAAATACATCCCCGATGAGTAGCGTTTGACGGGCGTGTCAATGAATTTTTCCACCTCCGAAAAAGCGACAATTTCATCGAATTTGCGCTCGATTTCGCTGCGTTTCATGCCCAAAATGGCGCCGTTAAGATAGAGATTTTCGCGTCCCGTCAGTTCGGGGTGGAAACCGGTACCCACTTCGAGCAACGAGCCGACCCGTCCGCGCAGTTGGATCATGCCCGTCGTCGGTTCGACCACGCGCGAGAGCAACTTGAGCAGGGTGCTTTTCCCCGCGCCGTTATGCCCGATGATGCCCAGCACCTGACCTTCTTCAACGTCAAAAGAGATGTCGTTGACCGCCCAGATGGTGTTATCTACTTCGAGGCGTTTGCGGCGCGTGAATGCGTTCGCAATTGTGTCGCGCAAGGTGTTGTAATTTCCGCGCGTCTGCGGGGCGGCGCCGATTTTATATTGTTTTCCGAGGTTTTCTACATGTACTGCGATTGTCATATTAAGGTTTAGGCTTCCCAATCATCGACTTTCAAATCAGGAACACGATTAAATTCTTTGGTATTATGAGAGACGAGAACGCAATTGTTAGCAATCGCAATAGCGGCAATCATCAAATCGTTTGGTCCGATAGGCGTGCCTGCTTTTCTCAATGTGGCACGAATGCGTCCATAGACTTCAGCCGCTTTATCGTCAAAGGGTAGTGAAACAAAATGTTTGAGAAAAAATTGTTGTTTTTCTAGATTCTCTTTTGGATGCTGGCTGTTTTCTGCACCATAAAACAATTCAGCTTTGACCACAGAGCAAACGACCATTTCATACGGGGGTGTTGATGCAATATGGTTGCGTACGGATTCGGATGTTCCATTCAAGTAGCGGATACAGGTGTTTGTATCCAGTAAATACCTCGTCATAGCGCTTCTCTGACCTCATACTCTCCTTGTGAATCACGCACAATAGGGTCGTTAGCTAGAGTACCGTAGGTGCTTTCAACAAAGGAACGCCATCTGTCAGCAGCGTTTTCAGCGGGTGTTTGGATAGCAGGCGCATATTCAAAACTCTGGACGATATGAAAAATAACATCCAAGTAACTGTCCTGAACTTTATCAATCTCTTCTTTAATACGTTCTCTGGTAATCATTTTTTACTCCTTATGGGACAAGGGAGTTCTTAAATCCTGTCCGCAAAGGTGCGTTCCATGCGGCGGAAGAAGAACATACCGCTGACCAGCAGGATAAAGCCGATCACAACCGACATAACGATCTGCAAACCCAAGGTCGCGGTCGCTTCGCCGAGCATCGCCCAGCGGAAGGCTTCGATCACGCCCGTCATCGGGTTGAGGGCGTAGAGCAGTTGCAAATTCTCAGGGATGGATGCGGAGGAGTATCCCACCGGCGAGAGGAAGAGCCAAAGCTGCGTCATCACAGGGAGGATATATCCGACATCCCGATAGAGAACATTAAGCGCAGAAAGCCACAGCCCAACGCCGAGCGCAACGATGAGCGTCATCACGATCAGCACGGGAATGAGCAACATCGCCCACGAGAGCGCGACGTGGTAATAAATCATCATCCCGATCATGACGAGGAAAGAAATGCCGAAATCGACCACGCCGCTAAGGACGGATGAGAGCGGAATGACGAGGCGCGGAAAATAGATTTTGGTGATCAACCCGCGATTGGTGAGCATCGAACGCCCCGAAGAGGAAAGCGCTTTGGAGAAAAGCATCCACGGGAGCAGCGCCGTGTAGCGAAAGATCGGTCCCGGGATGCCGCCCGTATCCATCTGGGCGAGGTTGCCGAAGATGAATTGCAGAACGAGCATGTTGACAACGGGGTTGATGATCGCCCAACTCGCGCCAAGCAGTGTCTGCTTGTAGCGGACGAGGATATCGCGCCACGTCAGGAAGGTGATTAGCTCGCGGTAGAGCCAGAGATCACGCAGGTTAAGCGAAATCCACCCCTTCGGCGGGCGAATGGTGAGGACTTCTTTTTGGGTGGGGAGTTTTACTTCAATTTCAGACATAATTTCACCACAGAGAACACAGAGAGCACGGAGTTTTTGAGAAAAAAAGAGAAAAGCCGTTTTTTCTTCGTGTTCCTTCGTGCACTTCGTGGTTAAAGTTTTTCCTGATTACCTGATACCTAATTACCTATCTCCTAACCTGCTTGACAAAGATCATCCTTCGCTGGAACGTGCTGACGATTCTCTTTATACCATTCAATCGTGCGGCGCATACCTTCTTCAAAGGGGACTTTGGCTTCCCAGCCAAAATATTCTTTGGCACGGCTCACATCCAAACCGCGACGGGGCTGCCCGTTCGGTTTTTCGGTATCCCAGACGAGTTTGCCTTCAAAGCCCGTTAGGCGCTGGATCATTTCAGCGAGGTCTTTGATCGAGATCTCGTAACCCGAGCCGAGATTAACCGGTTCCGATGAATTGTATTTCTCGGTCGCAGTGACGATACCATCGGCGGCGTCTTCTACATATAAGAACTCACGGGTCGGGGAGCCGTCGCCCCAGACGACCAACTCCTTATCGCCGCGTTCCTGCGCTTCGATCGCTTTACGAATCAGGGCTGGGATAACGTGGGATGTTTCGAGATTGAAATTGTCACGAGGTCCATACAAGTTTACGGGCAGCAGGTAGATCGAGTTAAAGCCATACTGCTGACGATAAGCATCCGATTGAACAAGCATCATCTTTTTGGCGAGACCGTAAGGGGCATTTGTCTCTTCAGGATAGCCGATCCAGAGATCATCCTCCTTGAAGGGGACAGGCGTAAATTTCGGGTACGCGCAGACGGTGCCAATCGCGGTGAATTTGCCCACGCCGTGCTGCCAGGCTTGGTGCATCAACTCGACGCCCATCATCAGGTTGTCGTAGAAGAATTCTGCGGGGTGTTCGCGGTTGGCACCGATCCCGCCGACGTTGGCGGCGAGGTGAATAACAACCACGTTCGCAGGGTCAACCCCTTCGAGGGTGGTATCAAAAAGGCGCGCAATATCATCGCGGTTGGTCAGGTCGTAGTCTTCGATCAACGGGATGTAGATATCCGTTACGCCGCGTTCTTCCAATTTGGCAGTAACGAACGAACCGAGAAAGCCCGCACCGCCAGTTACGATTACTTTT
>JANTFU010000210.1 GCA_024763295.1 Anaerolineales bacterium | reverse complement strand
GATAGCGGACAACTCAGCATGGGCATCGGTTTTCAGGTGATCGCGGCTGCTGAAACGCTCGTCCAAACGCCCTCTGTCGATGCCGTGCTGCACGCCATGACCGCCCTGCAAAAGAAATTTAAACTCATCGCCGTGCTTGACACGTTGGAATATCTCTACCGCAGCGGGCGCGTTTCGTGGGCAAAGGCACGCTTGGGCAGTTTGCTCGATCTCAAACCGCTGATCGAACTGACCCAAAGCCAAGTACTCAATCTCGGCGCGGTGCGTACCACGCGCGTCGCCAATAAGCGCGTGCTAGAAATGCTCAATGAAATCGGTGCGCTCGCTAAACTCGCTGTTCTACATACCAACGCCGAAATGCGCGCACGCCAGTTTTTAGCAGACGCCGCTCCCAACCTGCCCACACCGCCGCTCATCATCAATGTTACGCCTGCGATTGGTACGCATTTGGGTCCTAATGGGCTGGGCTTTGCGGCGGTGAAAAAGTAAGGGCGGGGTCAGGGAGCGTTTCAATTTCTGGGACAGGATGAGTGCGTCGCACCTAAATTGAGAGCATTTTTTTTGTAACAAGTATAATGCCCATCGTTTCGTATTTTGCCATTGAAGCTGGTGCGACGCACTCCATAGAGCAAACTCTCCCGCGGACTGAAACGCACCTGCGGGGTCATCCCGCTCCTACAACATTCCCTCCCCGTGATAAAATAACCCCATGCACTCATCTATCGAAAAACTACGCAAATTTTTCCGGCTTGAAGCCGAAAACGGATATAACGACAGCGCCATTATCGGCGGTCTGGCAAAAATGCTCGACTACTGGGAAAACGACGCCCGCAATGATGGCATTTCCGAAGACCTCATTCAAGCCGTTGCCGGACGCTTACGCGACTACAGCCGTCTAAGCCCGGCATCGCGCAAAGAAACCTTGTATGGAATTTGGAACCGTGTCAAAAAAGAAATTGGGGATGATGGGGATCAAAAACCGCATCAAACGCGACCTCAGCCTGCTTCCGCGCCAAACAGATCGGAAGCAGCCCCTCAGCAGGATACTGCCGAAGAGCAGAACCAAGCCCAAACCACGAGCGCAGCGCCCAAACAGGTTGACCGTCCCAAGCAGTTGCATCGTCCCGCGCCGCCCAAATCTTCATCCGCGCCCGGAGCCAAGACCAGCAAAACGCCCATCGCGCTCAACGCATCCTTGACTGTTTTGCAGGGCGTTGGTCCGAAAAATGCGAAAACGCTTGAAAAATTGGGTTTATATACTCTCGGCGATATTCTCTATAATTTCCCGCGTCGTTATGACGATTATAGCCAACTCAAACCGATTAAATCGCTCTGGTATGGCGAGCAGGTCACGGTGATTGGCACTGTCCAATCGGTGACGGGACGCCCGATTCGCGGCGGAAAATCGCACATTACCGAAGTGATCCTGAATGATGGCACGGGCGCGCTGCGTCTGAGTTGGTTTAACCAGCCTTGGCTTACGAATCGTCTGCGACAGGGCGTGGCGATTTCGGTCTCCGGCAAAATTGACCAATACCTGGGACGTTTAGTGATGAATAGCCCCGACTGGGAATTGGTGGAAACCGAAAGCCTGCACACCAACCGGATTGTGCCGATTTACAGCCTGACCGCCAAAGTGACCCAAAAGTGGTTGCGCAAGATTATGAATCAGGTGGTTTCGTACTGGGCACCCAAACTTACCGACCATCTGCCCGAAAGCGTGCGCACTGCCGCCAATTTGCCGGATTTGAGTACGGCGCTTTTGAATGTGCATTTCCCCGATACGCAAGAAGATTTGCAAGCTGCGCGACGCCGTTTGGCGTTTGACGAAATTTTCTTTTTGCAAATGGGCGTTTTGCGTCAAAAACGCGATTGGCAATCGGTTACTGCGCGCATTTTTGATGTGTCGGACGAATGGTTGCAATCTCGCAAGGATGCGTTGCCTTTTACTTTGACAAAAGTGCAAAGCAAAGCGATTTCCGACATCATTGTGGATGTCGGCTCCGGTCGTCCGATGAACCGCTTGTTGCAAGGGGATGTGGGTTCCGGCAAGACGGTTGTCGCCGCGATGGCGATTGACATTATCGTGCATGGCAAGGCGCAAGCGGCGCTGATGGCACCGACCAGCATTTTGGCAGAGCAGCATTATCGCAGCATCCAAAAAATGCTTGTTAACGGGCAGGAAGATGAATTTAAGCCTGAAGAAATCCGCTTGTTGGTTGGTGATACACCCGAAAAAGAAAAAGAAGAAATCCGCGCCGGTTTGGCGGATGGCAGTGTCAAGGTTGTGGTAGGTACTCATGCGCTGATTGAAGCCCCCGTCCAGTTCAAGGATTTGCAGCTTGCCATCATCGACGAACAACATCGCTTTGGTGTCGAGCAACGCGCCGCCCTGCGCGAAAAAGGCGAAAACCTGCACCTGTTGGTAATGACCGCCACGCCAATTCCGCGTTCGTTGGCACTGACCTTGCACGGCGATCTCGATATTTCCATCATGGACGAGATGCCACAAGGACGCCAACCCATCGAAACGCATGTCCTGCGTCCACGCGAGCGCGAGCGTGCTTATACGATGATTCGTGCGCAAGTCTTGGAAGGACGTCAAGCCTTTATTGTGTATCCGTTGGTGGAAGAAAGTGAAAAAATTGAAGCGCGTGCCGCTGTGGACGAACACGCTTCGCTCCAAGCCGAAGTTTTCCATCGTCTCAAATTGGGATTATTGCATGGACGCATGAAACCCGCCGAAAAAGACGAAGTAATGGAGAAATTCCGCAATAAAGAATACGATATTCTCGTCGCGACGACGGTTGTCGAAGTTGGCGTGGATGTGCCGAATGCGACTGTCATGCTGATCGAGGGCGCCGATAGGTTCGGTCTCGCCCAGCTACATCAACTCCGCGGGCGTGTCGGGCGTGGCATGGAGAAATCCTACTGTTTGCTCATCCCGACCAATAATGACGATACCGAGAACGAACGTCTGCTGGCGATGGCGCAAAGTAACGATGGCTTCGTATTAGCAGAAAAAGATCTTCAGCAGCGTGGACCGGGTGAATTTTTGGGCACGCGCCAATCAGGCTATGGCTCAACGCTTCGCATGGCGAGCCTAACCGATATTGCGTTGATCGAGGAAGCGCGCGAACGTGCCAAAGCGCTTTTTGCCGAAGATGCTAACCTTGAGAAACCCGAACACCAGTTACTTGGTGAAGCCGTTGACCGCTTTTGGGGCAATACCAAAGGAGATATTAGCTAATGGTACGCGCATTTTTTCCCGGCAGTTTTGACCCGATCCATTACGGGCATATCGACATCGCTACGCGCGCAGTGCGTCTCTTTGACGAGTTGATTATCGCCGTTTACGATAAGCCGCTCAAGTCATTGCTTTTCACGCCCGAAGAACGCATTGCGTTGGTTAAGGAAGCTTTTGCAAACGAACCCAAAGTGCAAGTGACAGGTTACAGTAAATTGACGGTGGATGCCTGCCGTGAAGCGAACGCCCAAGTGATTGTGCGTGGACTGCGTGTTTTCTCCGATTTCGAGTTCGAATTTCGGATGGCGCTCGCCAATCAGCGACTTGCCCCCGATATGGAGAGCATTGCGCTAATCACGCACGAAGAGCATACCTTCATTTCATCGTCGACTGTCAAAGAAATCGCCATGCTCGACGGCGATGTCTCCAGCATGGTGCCGCCAAACGTACATCAGGCGCTTAAAGATAAAATTCATGCGCTGGAAAGTCGCTCCGCCACGCCGCCGAGGGATTAATACATTCCCTTCTTAATGATTCTGCGAGACAGCTCCATCGCTGAAGCAGCCTACGCAAAAACGGGATACCGCTTTGTCTCTAAAATATGTCCCTCGCAGGCTCGTACTCACGATTGATTTCCCTAAGAGGGAAAATACAATAGTATAATGATGTTCCACAAAACGGAGAAAGCTTATGGACATCCTGCATCTGATTGACCGCCTAGAAGAACTCTTCAACGAAAGCCGCGCGCTGCCCTTCACCCACAACGTCATCGTGGATGAAGACAAAATGCTTGATATCATCGACCAAATGCGCATTGCCATTCCGGAAGAAGTTAAAAAAGCTCAACAATTACTCAACCAGAGCGAGCGCATCATCGCGCAGGCAGAAGAAAAAGCCAACCGCCTGACCAGCATTGCGCAAGAAAAAGCTGACGAAATGACCTCTGATGATGTCATCGCGCAGGAAGCTACACGTCGCGCCGACATGATTTTGACACAGGCGCGCGCTGACGCCGAAGCCACTCGCGCCGATGCCGATGATTACGTTATCGAAACGCTTGCGCGTCTTGAAACCGATCTCGGACGTTTGCTGACACAAGTGCAAAACGGCATTCAAGCCGTTGAAAGCACCAAAAGAGCCTGAACGGAATAGATATTTAAACATAACCCGCCCGTGCAGATATTTGCATGGGCGGGTTTTTCTTTAACAAAAAAAATAGGGATAGTGGTAAATTTTGACTGATTTCACCTACGTCCCCTCTCCGCTCTAGCCGCCGTCCTCAGCGGTGATTTATGAGAGAAATCTGCGCCGAGGACGGCTTTCGCCACTACTCAATTAGGATAGCCCGAACCACGCGCTCACTTTGGGGTTGGGGGCGATAAAAAACTCATGGATGAAGACCGGCAAAAATGCTCCCGTTAAAAATGCA
>JANTFU010000209.1 GCA_024763295.1 Anaerolineales bacterium | reverse complement strand
GTCCACTCCTACGAAGGCAGGGATGCGCTCGTGCTTGCCGAGTTGGACGGCGAAAATTTCCCGCAGAAGGTGGCGCAGGGCGCGGATTTTTACATGCAGCCCGTTTGGCACCCCAGCGGCGAGCGCATTGCCTGGGTCGAGTGGGATCATCCGCAAATGCCCTGGGACGGCACGCGCCTGATGATTTCTGATTTTGAGACGCAAATCTGGTTAGCGGGCGGTGAAGATACGCCCGTTTTTCAGCCTGAATTTTCGCCGAACGGACGCTATTTGAGTTATGTGGCGCAGGATGGGGAATGGGAGAGTTTGTTCGTCTACGATTTGGATACCGCTACCGTGCGGACGCTGGTCTCGGACGTAACGCTGGCGATGCCCGCTTGGATCCAAGGCTTGCGGACGCACGCATGGAGTTTTGATTCAGCCCACATTTTCTACGTCCGCAATGACGCCGGCAGGCACTCGCTCTGGGTTGTGGATGTGGAAACAGGCAAAGTTGCCGAAGTGAAAACGCCCTACACCTACATCACGCAACTCACTGCCTCGCCGACGGCGAAGAAGTTGGCGTTCATTAGCGAGTCACCGAAAATTGCCTCGCAAGTCGTAGTTTGGGAAAATGGCAATTGCAAAGTCATTAAACGCTCAATGGCGGATAATCTCGCCGACGAGTTTTTGCCCGCGCCAGAAAAAATCACTTGGCAAGCGCCCGATGGTACGCCCGTACATGGACTCTACTATCCGCCTTCCTCGCCTTTCTTCCAAAGCGACGGTGCGCCGCCCCTGCTGGTCGAAATTCACGGCGGACCGACATCGCAACGCTATGAGCAGCATCAAGCCTCTAATAACGATGCGGCTTTCTACACCAGTCGCGGATACGGCTATTTGCAGGTCAATTATCGCGGCAGTACGGGCTATGGACGCTCGTACATGCTGGCGCTGCGTAAAAAGTGGGGACCTGTCGATATGGAAGATGCCATCGGTGGGGCGCAAGCCTTGGTCGAGATGGGCAAAGCCGACCCGCAGAAGCTGGTCATCACGGGCGGCAGCGCGGGCGGATACACTGCCTTGAACGCGCTGGTGCATAAGCCGGGATTTTTCAAGGCGGCAGTCGTCAAATACCCCGTCACCAATCTCTTTACGCTCGAAATGGATACCCACAAATTCGAGCGCGACTACAACGCCACGATGGTCGGCAGGCTGCCCGAAGATGCCGCCTTCTTCAAAGAGTGGTCATCCGTTTTTCATGCGCACAAGATCAAAGATGCGGTTGCCCTTTTCCACGGCGCGGAAGACCATGCGGTTGCACCCGAACAGTCGCAGACGATCGCGGCAGCCTTACGCGCCAACCGCGTGCCGCATATTTTCAAGATGTACGAGGGCGAAGGGCACGGCTTCCGTAAGGCAGAGACGATTGAAGATTTTTACAGGGAAGCGCTCGCGTTTTTGCAGCAGTATGTGATCTTTGGATAATGCGAATTACGCGAATGAATTTCGTAGGGGCGGGGTAATCCCGCCCCTTGACGTTTAATTTATAAAGACTTGATGTAGCATGATGTCCATGCTATGATGACTGTATGATATGGTCATTCAAAAATACTGGCACGGAAGATGTTTTCAACGGCGAAAATACCAAGGCGGCAAGAAAAATCTGCCCGTCAGCGATTTGGAAAGTTGCCACGAGAAAATTAGACCAAGTCGATTCTGTTACTGCTTTGCATGAGTTGAGAATCCCGCCAAACAACAAACTTGAAGCCTTATCAGGTGACAGAAAAGGTCAATACAGTATTCGCATCAATGACCAATAGCGTATTTGTTTTGTGTGGACAAGTTTGGGTCCAGACGAAGTGGAAATTGTCGATTATCACTAGCGAAAGATCAGGTGTAAAAATGGTTCGTGTACCTACAAATCGCCCTCCTACTCATCCCGGAGAAATGCTTTTGGAAGAGTTTTTAAATCCTATGAAAATCAGCCAAAAGGACTTGGCGGATTATATTCACGTTTCATATCAGCGAGTCAATGAAATTGTTAACGGTCACAGGGGAATCACCCCCAGCACGGCGCTCCGATTGGCAAAGTTTTTCAATATGTCCGCTGATTTTTGGATGAATGTGCAGTTGCGCTGGGATTTGTATTTTGCGCAAGAAGAGGAGAATAGTGTTTTGGAGACTATTCAGCCGTATTCAATGGTGGGGTAGAACAGAAGAAAGCGCTCGCGTTCTTGCAGCAGTATGTGATCTTTGGGTAACGCGGGTTGCGTGAATGAGGCGGGGGACGCGTTCCTGAAAATCTTGATAATCAACTTGACACACTGTAGGCAATCATGCATAATGGTTTCGTAACGAAACCAAAAAAGGAGTGAACAATGCCTACCTTTACTGTCAAAAACATACCAGCAGACATTTACGCTTCGTTAAAAAAATCTGCGGAGGTCAATCGTCGCAGTATTAACAGCGAAATCATCGTTTGTATTGAAAAAGTTGTCAGTAGTCAGCGTGCTGACGTGACAAAGCTATTAACGAGCGCCAGAAAAATTCGTCAAAAGACAAAAAACGCTTGGTTTTCTGAAGACGAAATTACCGCTGCAAAGCTCGAGGGGCGAGCATGATTGTTGTCGACACAAATATTATCGTCTATTTGTATTTGAGTAGTGAACGTTCTGAACAAGTTGAGCAGCTATTAGAGAAAGATTCAGAATGGGTTGCGCCATTATTGTGGAAAAGTGAACTCCGCAATGTTTTGGCTTTATACATTCGAAAAGAAATTTTATCGATAGAAGAAGCTCAAGAAGTGATGGAAGCAGCTTTGATGTTAATGGATGGCAGAGAATACGAAGTTGTTTCTTTTCGTGTATTGGAATTAGTTGCAAAGAGCGCTTGCTCTGCGTATGACTGCGAATTTGTCGCATTGGCGCAGGACTTAGGCGTTCAATTGGTCACGGTTGATAAGAAAATTTTGCGAGAATTCCCCAATATTGCTGTTGAGTTGAGTGAATATATCAGCCAGTAATGAAGTGTTCTTGCAGCAGTATGTGATTTTTGGATAATGCGAATTACGCGAATAAATTTCGTAGGGGCGGGGTAATCCCGCCCTTTTTTTGCGTGCTTCGTGTTGGGTAAGCCAAAAAATTATTACGCAATACGCAATACGTTTTGATGTTGGGTTTGAATTTCAGCAAAAATCAAGCACGCCAGACTTCGTTTTCAAGCGTCATATTTTCAAGGCGCACCTGTTCCTGTGTGGTATTGACGATCTTGACATTCCCTTTGAGAGTCACGTTTTCGCCGAAAAGAACATCGCCTTCGATCTCTAACTTTTCACAGTCGATTAATGAGGGCGCGCCGGTTGGGAAACGGGTATCAAGATCGTAGTACATCTTGTAATATTGGGCATCGAGGAAGATGACCGGCGGAGGGAGTTCGCGCTGCGGATTGAGCGTCACGCGGAAATCGGGGGTCAGCACATAGGCATCCGAGCGCACGGCGAGCAACTCATTCGTTGATTTCACAGGGCTAAAACGACTGCGCGGCACTTCAATGACCTGCGCACCGTCAAAAACAGAGATCGCCGCGCCCATCGCAGTTTCGAGTTGATAAACTTTGGGAGAGTTGCTGTCTTGCGGGTCAATGTTCTTCTCATTACGAATCATGGTTAGTTGAAGATTATTGTGCATCTTTTCCATTTCAACTTTGAGTTGCACTAAATTGACCCAAATATTATTGGTACTCGTATGTGTAAAACGGCTGATGTCTTGATACTCATCCATTTCATCGGGATGACATTGTGCCGTCTCCCACAAGACCAAGCCCCCATCTTTATGCTGTACAGGGAAACCGCCTTTGCGATCCATCGCAGTGCGCTTGGTGACTTCCATCAGGAAGGGAATTTCGTTTTCGGCAAAATAGCCCAAGAGCGTCTCGTCAATAACCGCGCCAAGATTGTCGGCATTAGAAATGAAGGCATATTTAAACCCGGCATCTAAAAGTTTATCGAGCATATTACTGGTGACGAGTGCCGGATAAATATTGCCATGCCCTGGTGGGCACCATTCTAATGCCGGATTTTTCTCCCATGTTGCCGGCAGAAAATCCGCTTTGTTAACCTTAGGGACTTTATGCTGTACAAAATCAACGTCAAGATTTCGCTCCAGCAATTTTGGATATTTCTCTTGCAATAGGGCAAGCGAATCATCTCTGGTCGAAAAGCTATTCATCAACAAAAGATGCGACTGGTTGCTCAATGATTGCTGTGCAATCACATCTAAAAAGGCGAGCCCATCCTTAACGGGCAGCAATGATTTTGCCGAGTCAAGCCCCATGCTTGTCCCTAAGCCGCCGTTTAATTTGATCGTCACCGTTTGCGACAAAGCCGCTCTGCCGATGGCTGTCAACGTTTTAGAGAGCGCATCCGTCTTGGGTGGCGAAACGATTGGCGCGATGTCCGCTGTGCGGATATAGCCCGTCTGCCCAGCCAGCAGTTGAGCGTAATAATATTTAAAAATCTGAATGGCAACATCAGGCAGGTCATTGCTGCGCATTTTTTCTTCAAAGAAAACAAATTTATCATGGGTCATCTGGAGTGTCCTCAAAAAAGAGATTTGAAAGATTGATTTTCGGGAAAATTATATCAGGTCAAACTTCCTTGTTTTTCCTAAAGCAACACACGCAGGTAGTGCGGTGAGATTATCTCCTACCTCGGATTCGTGCGGGCTAAAGCCACTTTCTCAGTACTTGGAAGCCCTATGGGCTATGTTTTTTTAGTCCC
>JANTFU010000208.1 GCA_024763295.1 Anaerolineales bacterium | reverse complement strand
AACTCAGGAAAAGTCTAATTTTTAGCGTAGATTGAGTAGCTTGGCACAGCTTCACCGTGCCAAGCGTATCGAAATCGGAGCGAATTGTAGAGAAAGCACTTGCGAAATAATGTTCGCTATGGTTTCGATACGGCTGACCCGGTGTCCTGAGCTAGTCGAAGGGATAAAGCTGTCAGCCTACTCAACCTCCGCTTTGAGGTAGTTTGACAATTTTTCTTAAAATTTAGGCAGAGTTTTACTGAGTTTTCAGTACGAAATACGCAACACGCAACATTTTACCTAATTTTATAGCGCAAAGAGCGTAAACACAAAAAAAGCGAAACTAAAGTACTTAATTTTTTATGTACATAGAAAGGAGATTGCCATGTCTAAAAAACTACTTTCAAGTCTTGTTCTTTTTGCCCTTTTGACCAGTTTTTTGACCGCTTGTAACGGTAGTGCCTCCCCAACTCTCAGCGTTGATAATCAAGTTGCCACAGCCGTTGCGGCGACGGCTACCGCCGAAGCGAATTTCGCGAACGCCGTCGATGAAGCAGTCGCGGCGACTGTTGTTGCCATGCCGCCTACGCCGACTGCCCAACCCGAACCCGATGCCTACGAAATGAGCGAGGAAGAACTCGCCGCGCTGATTGATGAAGCCGTCAATGAAGCGGTGCTGGCTACCGAAGCCTCGTCTACAGCCACCACGCAAGCCACTGCCGATGGCACGATGACTGAAGACGAACTTTACGAAGCCACCGCCTATGTTTACGATGCCGAAGCCGCGATCTATTATGCAGAAGAACTGCTTGCTCTTTATGATGAACTCTATGGCGCGTACGCCGATGACATGCTTGATCTGTTCACCGCGATGGAAGAAGACCTTGATGAGATGGTTTCTGTTCTCACTGATGTCGAAGACCTGCTCGCGCTTGGCGCGGAAGCGGCAACCGCTGCTATTGATCAACTCAATGAAGCGGCTGATAATCTCGCCACACACGCCGCGTCGGCGCAATCTGACCGTGCGGAACTAATAAATCAGATTAAAGCCAATCTCGATGCGCGTGAAAACTCCTTTGCTAACCTCGCGCCAACTGAAATTGCTGGCGACCTAAATGGTACGCTCAACCAACTTCACGATTATTTAGATACTGTCAAGCTCGCTTTCGGCGACCGTAAAATTGACCCAACTGAACTGCAACAAATTGCTCAGCTTGGTGCCAATGCCCAAGCCAGCATCCTTGCCAATGGCGGAGCGCAGTTGCAAAATATTGTCCCCTCCATCGACGGGCTAACTCGTCAACTCTCGCGTGGTGATTGGTCTGGTGCTAGTCGTAGCCTGGGCGATTTTGAAGCCTCGCTGCCGTCGCGTCCCTCTCGTCGTTAAAGAAAAGCGCCGCAATTGCGGCGCTTTTTTATTTCACTTTCCCGTTCTCCCATCTTACTCCGCGCACAGGATACTCGTGCGCACAAAGCTGCGGGGCTAACTTTTTCATTTGTGTGATGTTGCCGGATGTGACGAGTTGGACGTTTCCGTTCGGCTCAGGATTGAGCAAACTCAGCGCATCGAGCCTGCGTTCCACTTGGCGGGCGACCGCCGGAGCTGGGTCAATGACCCTGACGGAATCACCGCAGATCGCTTCGATTTGCGGGATAGCGAATGGATAGTGGGTACAGCCCAAAACAACGGTATCCAGCCCACGTCCAAGCATGGGGCGCAGCGCGGATTCGAGAATCTGCTTGGCTTTCTCGCCATCCACCGCGCCGCGCTCGATCTCTTTGACTAATCCCGAACAAGTATTTTGTAAAACCGTGACGCCGCTCGCAAAGCGCTCCACGACCGAAGCGTAAAGCGCACCCTGAAAGGTGGCGGGGGTTGCCAAAACGCCGACTACGCCGGAGTGCGTTTGCTCGGCAGCGGGCTTGACCGCCGGTTCCATGCCTACGAAGGGCGTGTTTGGGAAGCTTTTGCGCAGATCGTGCAGCGCGGCGGCTGAAGCGGTATTGCAAGCGACGACGATTAGTTTTGCGCCCTGTGCCAGCAGATACTCGGTGATGGTTTCCGAAAAGCTGCGAACTTCTTCAAGGCTACGCGGACCATAGGGTACATGTGCTTGGTCAGCAAAGTAGAGCAGACTTTCGTTGGGAAGCTGGGTGCGGATGGCGCGTAAGACGGATAGCCCGCCAACGCCAGAGTCGAAGATGCCAATCGGGGAGTTTTGCATGTGCAGAATTATACTGCCAGATAAAAAAAGATACCGAGTGTTTTCACAACACTCGGTATCTGAGTTTTAGTTGCTCGCTGCTTCAAGAAAGGCTTTGAAAAGCGCCTGCGAAGCGGGCTGTTGTGGTATCCATTCGGGGTGCCATTGGACAGCGATGGCGAAGGGATGGTCTGGTATTTCGACGGCTTCTATCAGCCCATCGGGGGCATGTGCGGTGGCGACAAGTTGCGCCGCGAGTGTTTTTACACCCTGATGATGCAAGCTGTTGACGGGGATTTCGGTTTCGCCAATGATCTCGAAAAGTTTCGAGTTTTTCTCGATAGCAACGGGATGCGAGATTAGGTCGCGCGGTGGTTCGGGGTAGTAGTCGTGCTTTACTTTGGCGGGATGCTGATCTTCGACGTGGGTATACAGATCGCCGCCGAGGGCAACATTCAAAAGCTGGATGCCGCGACAAATGCCCAAGATCGGCTTTCCTCTTGACACCGCCAATTTTGCGAGCGTGATCTCGCATTGGTCGCGCAGCGGATCGGCTTTGCCGATTTTGGGGTGGTCTGCGCCCTTGAAAAGCGTATGGTCAATGTCATCGCCGCCGGTCAGGATGATGCCGTCGAGTCGTTCAAAAAGCTGTTTGAGCATTTCTGTGGGCGTTTCGGAGGGGATGATGACGGGCATTCCGCCCGCTTTGATCATTTCGCGGATGTAAGTACGTAGCGAGCGCACGGCGGGCTGTCCGTATTGGTTTTCGGCGTTTTCGGAGGTGACGCCGATCAGGGGTGTGGACATTATTTGCTATTCTTGATGGCGGCTTCTACCAAGCCGGTGAAAAGGTTGCGCATGGCGGGGTCTGTGGGAATCCACTCGGGGTGCCATTGCACGGCGATTGCATAGGGATGCGATGAAATTTCCATGCCCTCCACCAGCCCATCGGGGGCGTGAGCCGTCACTTCCAATTGTGGCGCGATCTCTTTGACACCCTGATGGTGCCAACTGTTCACTTTTACGATCGGTTCCCCGAGTATCTCTGCCAAGCGCGTGCCTTCGTTGACTTTGACTTCGTGAGCAAGATAATCACGCGAGAGTTCTTTGTTGGAATCGTGCTGGAGTGGATTTTCGAGCTGATCGTGAATGTGGGTGTAGAGCGTTCCGCCGAGAGCAACGTTCAGCACCTGAAAGCCGCGACAAATCGCTAGAAAGGGTTTTTCTTCTTCAACAACCTGTTTAGCGACTGCGAGTTCGAGTTTGTCGCGTTCCTTGTCGATGTTGTTGACGGTGGGATGTGGTTCGCCGTTGTAGAGTTCGGGGTCAATATCCGCACCGCCTGAGAGCATGATGCCATCTAGCTTAGCGTAGAGATTCTGCCAATCAATGGCGGAAAGCTCTGCTGGAATAATGACGGGGATGCCACCTGCGCGAATGGTCGCATCGACATAAGTGCGCAAAAGATGAATTTGCGGCAGCCCAAATTTGTTTTTGGAATGTCCGGCTGTAATTCCGATGATGGGTTTGGTCATTTTAGCTCCGAAAGTGAAGGCGTCTAATAAAGAAAACATTTAAACATTAACATATCTACGTCTCTGCGAGGAGCATGCTTTTGCGACGCGGCAGTCTCCGCCTAGGCAGGGGGATTGCTTCGGCGATGAAACTGCCTCGCAATGACGTGATTGATTTGCTAACATTTAAATGGTTTATCCACAAGAACGAAAAAGGGCACAGCTTTTAATGGGCTGTACCCTTTGGAGTGTTGACGCAGAGAAATTAGTTGAATTTCTGTTTTAGGCGGGCGCTCTTGCCGGTGCGGTCGCGCAGAAAGTAAAGGTTGGCGCGGCGGACTTTTGAGTGGCGCTCGACAATAACTTTTTTGACACGCGGTGAGCGAGCCAAGAAGGTGCGCTCTACCCCGATGCCGTTGCTGGCGATACGGCGGACGGTGAAGTTGGCGTTATTGCCGCTGTTGCGGACGCGAATAACGGTGCCTTTGAATTCCTGAATACGCTCACGATTGCCTTCTTTGACGAGGGCGTGAACGCTGACAATGTCACCAGAGCGCAACTCTGGGATATCTTCGTTTACGGGTGCTTCGAGTGATTTAAGGATGTCAGACATTTTTCTTTTCCTTCTTGCTTGGTATGAATTATTTCTGCGCTCTAGCGCAACGGCGCATTATAACACGCATGTTCTGGTGCGACAAGCAATTTTTAGGGTGATTTTTCTTTTCAAAATCCGCACGCAAAATACGAATTGATCTGCTCAAGTGCTTTTTCTCTCTCGTTTGATGGCTGTGTTTTTGCCGCAATTTGTGACCAAACCGTGCAAAATCGTGATGTGCTTTTGGGTGCATCGAGCGAAACTTGCAGCGCTTTTTCCCAGTTCGCAGTGTAGGCATAGCCCTCTACGAAGGGGATGCGCTCGGACGGGTGGTTAGGCGTCTTCCCCGCGCCAAAAGCGGTGTCGCCAAGCGCAGCAACCTTTTGCCACTCGCCGCGCTGACGCGCCAGATCGGCTTGTTCAAAATAATCACACCAAGTTTCTGATTTCGGCGTCGCGAAGAACGCTGGCAGTGTAGCCTGTAAGCC
>JANTFU010000207.1 GCA_024763295.1 Anaerolineales bacterium | reverse complement strand
AAAAGTGCCAACAACGCATCTCCGGTAAATTCCAGCAGGTCGCCGCCCGATTTGCTGATGGTTTCGATCATCGTGGCGAAGTAGTTGTTCAAGACGCTCAAAAGCGAGTGCGCGCCTGCTCTTCCTTTCGAGGCGTTCGCCTCCATTAGGCGCGTAAAGCCCGCCAAATCGGTGAACATAAGCGTGCCACGTTCCCATTTTTCGGCGGGATGTCCGGGCTGGGGCGGATTAGCGACCGTGTTGCGCGAGCTATAGTCGTGCACAATGCGCTGTAAGGTGCCTAAATGCTTGAAAACCTTTTCGAGATTTTTCTGCGAAGGGTCTACCCAAGCAGTTGCGTAAAGATCTGCTGGCAGAAAGGGACGTAGGCGCGGCTCAATATCCTCCAGCGGCGAAGATTTCAAAGAAGGCATTTTTTTGTCATCCATGAAATGATTATAATCGATTGAACCTACGGCATTGTGAACGAGAGCATTTCAGTCTGTGGGAGAACTCACCGTCTGGCGTGCGTCGCACCAATTTCGACAGCAAAATGTTTAACGATAGGCAGTATGCCTGTTGCAAGCAAAAAACTCCCGCTTTAGGTGCAACGCACTCATCCTATCCCCAATATAATGACCACGTCATTACTCCACTCCAACGCGAATCGTGTCAATAGGGAGTTATCTTTAATCCAACAGAAGCGCGTGTGCTCGCAAAGATATTTCTTGGTTCAAATTTGAGCAAAGTCGCGGTAAGATAAGCCCCTATGCAACTCGCCAACCAGACTTTAATCGTCATCCTTTTGATTTCGTTTGCCGTTATCGGTGTTCTGCTTTATCTTTTGGCACAAAATAAAAAGGCACAGACCAAACTCGAAGCAGAGATGCAGCGGCGCATCAACGGCGAGTATCGTCTGCTTTTTGAGAAGTGGAAAAAAGCAGAAGAAAAGAAAATCCGCAAAGATGCGGCATCCAAAAGCCGTGCCACACTGACCGGCAAAATCACGGAGCATTTCATCCCCTATTTACCCGAATTCCCCTACGACCCACAGGATGCGCGTTTTTTGGGCGCGCCAATCGACTTTATCGTTTTCGACGGCATGAGCGCCGGCGAACTCAAAGAAGTTGTGCTCGTCGAAGTAAAAACCAACACCAGCGGCTTGAGTAAACGTGAACGCCAGTTGCGCGATGCGGTGCAGGATGGGCGGGTAAAATGGATACAAGTGCGTCGAAAAGTAGAGATAGATTAATGAAAAACACCCTGAAAGCAATTATCCCCGCGCCGCTCTGGAATTTTGGGCGTGATACCGTTATCCGAGCCAGACATCTGCCCGAACTGCCTGCCGCTTACCTGCATCCTTGGCGGCGTGCCAGCATGGACACACTCGCAGCGCTCAAAGATAAGCACAAAGGCGAGCGCTGCTTCGTGATCGGGAATGGTCCCAGCCTGCGGCAGACGGATGTCGCAAAGTTGAAAGGTGAATACACCTTCGGGATGAACCGCATTTACCTTGCCTTTGAAGAATGGGGCTTTCAGACCAGCTTTTTGGTATCCGTCAATGATTTGGTCATCGAACAATGCGTGGATGATTTCCTTGCGCTTGACATGCCGCGCTTTTTCTCGTGGCGCTCGCGGAAGTTCTTTCCGAAAGACACGCAAGAAAATCTGCCGACTTTTCTTTATACGACGTATGACGGTATCAAATTTGCCGAAGACGCGCGTTTCCGCATCTGGGAAGGCGCGACTGTAACGAACGTCTGTTTGCAGCTTGCCTATCACATGGGCTTTGAAACTGTCATCCTGATAGGCGTGGATCATAACTTCACCAGCAAGGGGGACGCAAATAAAACCGTTGTCTCCGATGGCGATGACCCGAATCATTTCGATCCGCGTTATTTTGGCAAAGGTTTCCGTTGGCAGTTGCCTGATCTCGACACATCCGAAATTGGCTACGCCATTGCACGTGCGAATTTTGAAAATGCCGGTCGCCAAATTTTGGATGCGACGATTGGCGGCAAATTGCAAATTTTTGAGAAAGTTGATTACGATACGTTGTTTGATGAATAGAACCCGGTAGTGGTTCTAAAGTAAGTGATGGCGTGAATCTGCGAGGCAGTTTTATCGCCGAAGCAGTCCCACTTGGTCGATGAATTACCCTGTGCGAGGTGAGATTGCTTCGTCGGAAAAGCACCCTCCTCGCAAAATCATCACTTACTTAAAGACCACCACCTAGAACCCAATGAATGAATTCATTGGCTGAAACTACCCAAGTCTGCTTGAAGCAGACTGCGCCTATCAGCTTGAGATTTCAATCTCAGGTTTCGAGCGAACCATGCAATCCATAAAAACCTTCATCTCTGCCCTTTGGCAAGACACAAAAACCTTCTTCAAAAATCTCTCTTTTCCATGCGATGAGAAAAGGGAGTATTTCTTCTTAATCGCCGTGACGTTGGTGGCGCTCGCCTATCGCCTGCATGCCATTCAAAACTCGATCACTTACGACGAAGCCTACAACTATCTGGCTTTCATTCGACGTCCCTTCATTGAGACGATGATCGACTATCATTTGCCAAACAATCACATCTTTTTGAGTCTCATTCTTAATCTCACCATTCGGCTCTTTGGCGATGCACAGTGGGTTTTACGGATGCCGCCGCTCATTTTTGGCTTGTTGATGATCCCCGCGACCTACGGCTTTGGCAAGCGTTTTTACGGCAAATATACGGGCTTACTCGCGGCAGTGGGCGTGGCATTTTTTCCGGAGCTTGTACACTACTCGTCCATCTTTCGCGGCTATATTTTGGTGGCGCTTTTTACGCTTTGGGCGTTCAATCTCGCAGATGATTTACGCCGTGAAAAAAATCGCTTTGGCTGGGGCGTGCTGACATTGATTTTGATTTTGGGCTTATACACCATCCCGACCATGCTTTTCCCTTTTGCGATTTTGTACGTTTGGTTTTTAGGTGTGGTTGTGAGTAAGGATTTTGGGGTGCTCCCCCGCCCCCTTCCTAACCTTCCCCCGAAGGGGGAAGGAATTGATTCTCCCCCCTCGGGGGAGATGTCCGATAGGACAGAGGGGGATTATTTATCACGATGGAATTTTTTACAATACGTTATCATCAGCGGCGCATTAACCGGGCTTGGCACACTCATTCTCTACGCGCCCATTCTCTATCTCACCCCCGATGATTTACTGCATCACCGCTGGCTCGAAAAAGTACCGCTCAATATGCTCTTCGACCAAATGAAGGGCAAAATCATCATCAATTGGGGCATCTGGTTTGGGGATATGCCAAGCTGGTTGGTCGGGGCTATTGTTATCGGCGTCATAATTTCTCTTTTGGCACACCGTCAACTTGCCAAACACCAAGTGCCACTCCAGTTCGCGTTCGCAATCGGCATCGTCGCCGTGCTGCTGGTGCAACGTCCGAATAATCCCTGGGCACGAGTCTGGTCGTTTTCCATCGCCTTTTTTATGGTTTGGGCGGCGGCAGGCATCATCGAATGGATTAAAAATCGCCGCATCCAAAACGGTATTTTGGCGCTGGCGCTGCTTGGCTCAATCTGGGGAGCGTGGCAAACCGTCCACACGCCAATTGAGCCGTCGAAAGAGCAGTTGGTCGCCGAACTACTTGCCGAGCGCATTCAGGAAAATGACATTGTGATTGTCGAGGGCGATTACAGCGCGCCAATCGAGTATTATTTAGTGCGTGAAGGTTTCCCGCGGGAAATCTTTCAGCACACGCTCGATTTTGAGCACGCCTTTTTGGTCATCGTGACCAAAAGCGGCTATACGGTTGACGCTTTTCTCGAAAAATATATCCCAAAATATGGCTTGGATATTGACACGCTGACCCCACTCTACACCTTTGGAAATTATGAAGTCTACGAAATTGACCCGCTACAATGAAATTTTCGATTATCACACCCTCATTTAATCAAGCAAAGTATTTAGAAGAGACCATCCGCTCGGTTTTGAATCAGCCCTATGACGATGTGGAATATTTAATCGCGGACGGTGCGTCCACGGATGGCAGCTTGGGAATCATTAAAGAGCACTCCGAGCGTTTGGCTTGGTGGGTGTCCGAGTTGGACGCCGGTCAAGCGGATGCCATCAACAAAGGCTTTGCCCGCGCGACGGGTGAGATCGTCGCCTGGCTCAACTCGGACGATACTTACCTGCCTGAAACGCTGGCAACAGTCGCCAAACTCTTCGCCGAAAATCCGAACGCGGGCATCATCTACGGTGATGTGCTCTCCGTCGATGGTGACGGCAACCCGATCAACGTGCAACGTTTTGACCAGTATTCCGTCGAAGACCTGATGCAGTTCAAGATCATCAGTCAACCGGGCGTTTTTATGCGCCGCTCCGTTTTGGAGCAAGCGGGCTATCTCGACCCAAGCTATCACTTTTTGCTTGACCATCAGCTCTGGCTGCGGATGGCGCAACTCGCCCCAATGGTCTATGTACCGCAAACGCTGGCAGTCGCACGCTATCACGACGATGCCAAAAACATCGCCCACGCTGAAAAATTCGGCGCGGAAGCCTTTAAAATTTTGGACTGGATGGAAACCCAACCGATGCTACGCTCGCTACTCAAAAAGAATCGCAAAAAGGTTTTGGCAGGCGCGCATCATCTGGATGCCTTTTACCTCGTTGAAGCGGGCAAAATGCGACAAGGCTTGGCAGCATACTGGCGCGCTTTTCGCAATCATCCACCAACCGCGCTTAAAAGCTGGAAACGAATTGCGTATGCGTTTTTGAGTTTATTGGGCTTGAAGCGTGTACGCGAAATGTATATCAGAAAACGTA
>JANTFU010000206.1 GCA_024763295.1 Anaerolineales bacterium | reverse complement strand
TACCGCTTCCCGTTTTTCTTCGGCTTTGGCACCCACTTTGAGGGCTTCTTCCAAAATCTGTTGATGATTGGCGTTCATATCCATCGCGAAGCTGCCAACAATTAGGCTTTGCCAACTCTTGGGCAATTGCTGCTGGAATTGGGCGAGATTTTCGTCTGTGCCACCAAGCAAAATACGACGGACTTTTTGTTTTTCAAAAAACTCGACGGCGTATTCAGCTGCTTCTTTGAAGTTCTTTTTTGCAACGGTGGTGTCGGCATTACTCACGCCGCTATCACTGTAACTACGGCGTCCATCTGCACTGCCAACTTTGGACTGGCGAACTTCTTCGCCGAGCATGCCTTCCTGCTCAACGAGTTGACCAAGGTGGAAGTAGAAAAAGCGCGCGCCCTGTTTATCGACGAGCGCAACGCCGTAAGCGCCGTAAGCATCCAGTAAATTTGCAAGCGGGCGGACGTAGGCTTTTTCGGCAACGTGAATGCGACTATGTATGGAAACCGAAAGTGGATAGGCGCGAAAGAAGTTCTCTTTCGCGCAGGAGAAAAGCGCAACACTGCGTCCCTGCCGCGCGTATTCGTGTTCGATATAACGCAGGGCTGCCTCTTCATCGGCAGGCATCTCAATTCCCTTAAGCATGGAGCGTAATGTCAGTTTATAGGCATCCGGGTTCATATCGGTATCAAGATAAACACTGAGCATCGGAGCGCTGCTTTCATAGTCCAGTAATTCTTGTAGAGCTTTATCGCTTAACATGGGAACTCCTTTTGGGATTAATTCTCATTACCCTAAGGTAATGTGGACGGTTGAGAAAAGTGTGCTTTCAGATCTCCTTTCTATGTCTAAACGTGGTAGCAAATCGCGCGCCGCCGAATGCAGCAACGCGAGTAACACTTAAAGATTAAATAAAGCGCAAAATTTCAGTCCCTGAGCGGAGCACTGAACGGCAGAGAAGTGCGTAGTCGAAGGGCGATTTTCAGGGAACGCGTCCTTCGGCTTCAGGCTCAACAACTGTCGCCTGCCGCTCAAGAACTGGGACAACTTTGTATGTTATGTAATCCTCATTCCTTATTCATTCAATGCTATGGGCGTTTGCCCAAGAGCAACTCAAGGTCTACTTCTTCGCCATCCCGCAAAACGGTCAAAATAATGGTGTCGCCGGGGGCTTTGTTATTAATTAGATATTTAAGCAGCGTATCAAATTGCAAAATCTCCATGCCGTCAATGCCAATAATTAAATCCCCGCCCAAACCTGTGTTCGGGTCAGCGCCCTGTACACCGGCTTTATCTGCCGGGCTGCCTTCAGAAACGCTAGTGACATACGCCCCGGTCTGACGCTCTAAGCCGAGAGTTTCGATGGTTTGCAGACTTAGGTCGCTGAGCGAACCAATGCCAAGATAGGGATAATCGTAAGAACCAACTTCAATTAGGCTTGGCACAACACGTTTGACAATGTTGATGGAAATCGCAAAGCCGATTCCGGAATTGAGCGGCTCACCGCTCACCGAAGAAGTGTTTGTACGGATAGCGCGGTTGATGCCAATCACCTCCCCATTGATATTGAAGAGCGGTCCGCCCGAATTGCCCGGATTGATAGCGGCATCCGTTTGGATGATGTCGCCGGCGGTGAAAAAGCCACCGGAGGGCGCGGTATTCAGCGAATCGAGGGTGCGCCCCAACGCAGAAACAATGCCGGTGGTCATGGTTCCGTTCAAACCGAAGGGATTGCCGATAGCGACGACCGTCTGTCCAACGCGTAGTTGATCGGAATCACCAAGCGGGAGCGGTACCAACTCTTCAGCAGGCACATCGACTTTGACGACTGCCAAGTCTGAGTCCAGGTCTGTCCCGATGACTGTCCCGTAGGTTTTATAGCCGGAGGCGAAATCCACTTCCACATCCGTCGCGCCTTCAACGACATGATAATTCGTAACGATATTCCCGTTCTTGTCGTAGACAAATCCGGAACCAGCGCCAGACCCCATATCAGTCGTTACACGCAAGGAAACGACACCGGGGATGCTGCGTTCATACAAGCTCACCAAACTACCATCGTCGGGCAACGGTTCAGTAGACAGAGCGGGCGCCAAAGTCGGCGCAACGCGCGGTTCGGCAGGCGTTTCGGTCGGCGTAGCAAAGCCCGTTACCTGACAAGCCAACGTAAAAACCAGTAACGAGCTGATCATCAGCAGTGTTTTTTTCATCGTATCTCCAATAAATTATTTTTCTTGTGCGGCTTCGGCAAGTAACTTCTTTTGTTTCTCGCTCAATTTTTTCGGAATATCCACTTTCACACGCACATACAAATCGCCAAAACTTTGCGGGCTTTTTAACTTTGGCATCCCGCGTCCGCTCAGGCGAAAAACCTGATCGGGCTGCGTACCGGCAGGGATCGTCAAAGTGACGTTGCCCTTCATGGTTTGGACGCTGGCTTCGCCGCCTAAAAGCGCCGTAAAAACATCCACGCGCGCTTCAGTGCGTAAATTATCGCCCTCGCGCTTAAAACGCGGGTCTTTGGCAACTGTCACCTTCAAATAAAGGTCGCTACCATCGGGAGCACCACCACTGACACGCACTTTCGTGCCCGTTTTTGCGCCCGCAGGGATTTTCACTTGCAAACGACGCCCATTGGAATCGAAGGTGCGTGTCGTGCCCAAATAAGCTTCGGACAAGCTAATCTGCACCGGCTGTTCGTAACGTTGCGGCGCACGCGCCCGCGACCTTGGGCTGGGTCCCGTTCTCGTACCGCCCATCCCTGCTGCTCCCATACCGCCAAATAGCGCTTCAAAGAAGCTGGAGAAACCTGAACCGCCTGCGCCTCCGAACATATTTCCCAAATCATCCATATTGACGCGCGTTCCGCCGCCCCAGTCGCCCCAATTAAAATTACCCGGTGCGCCGCGTTGCTGCCATTGCGAATAAGACGCGCCAAAACGGTCGTAATGCGCGCGTTTTTCAGGATCATTTAGAACCTGATACGCTTCGTTAACTTCTTTGAACTTTTCTTCTGCTACTTTATCATCGGGATTGCGGTCAGGGTGATATTTCATGGCTAGTTTACGGTACGCCTTCTTAATCTCATCCTGACTAGCTTTACGTTCAACCCCTAGGATTTTGTAATAATCTTTATAATCCATACCATACCTATATCATTTTATTTGGCAGTGGTCTTCAAGAAAGGATGATTTTGCGAGGAGAGTGCTTTCCCGCCGAAGCAATCGTCTCAATCATAGAGCAAATTCTCGATTAAATAAGACTGCTTCAACGATTGGTTATTGCACTAGCCGAAATAAGGACTGCCTCACAAATTGGTCTATCACTTTCTTAAAACCACGACCTTTTATTTTGTCTCAATGTTGAATTTATTGTATGCAATCTGAATAATGAAAGCAAGCTACGCAGGTCATATCTAACAGAACTCTAATTTGCAAAAAAAGCCAGCAAAAGCTGGCTCATCAACCAAAAGAAGAAATTGTCCCTTCTCTCTGCGGGGAAGGCTAGGATGGGAAAAAGTTTTGCAAGTGCCCCGCAATAGCTCAGAGACCCCTTAATATTTCATGTTCGCAGAGGGTTTATTCATCCGAGTTGCGTACCAAGCTAAACCGCCGCCGCCTAGCAAAAGCAAACCGCCGATAATCCCTAAAAGTCCGCTATTGCTGCCCGTTTCAGCTTCCGGCTCCACCAGCGTGGAATCTTGTGACTGCGCCCCAAAAGCGACATACGCCGTCTCACCGGCTTTAACCTCGATTTCATAGCTCAAGGTGCTAGTGGGGTTGTAACCATCCGGAATCGCCGCACTAACCGTGTATTTGCCTTCGGGCAACTTTTCGGCATCGGGCACTTCTTCTTGTCCGGGCGGAGGCGCGCCAAAACAAATATAGGCAGGTTCCAGCGTATTCAGATCAATCTCGCTGATCGAATCGCGCGTCTGCGAATAACCGCCGAGCGCATTCGTAACGCTGATTGCGCCACCAGCCAAGCCCAACTCCAACTCTTCCCGAATAGCGTTGCCGTTCACATCATCAAAGAGGAGCACGCAAATTTCAGTCAACCCCGTAAAGGGCGTCGGCGTCGGCGAAACGGGCAAAGGCGTCACGGTCGGTCCACCGGGCGTCACTGTCGGCTCTGCCGCCGGACCACCCACCCCGATCATAATTTGCTGTCCGGCAATCACAGTACAGTTTTCATCCAAATCAGGGTTCATCGAACGGAGTTGATTTTCATCAATATTATGTAGCAAACCAATCTTGATGCATGTATCACCTGCTTGAGCAATATAAATAATACGCCCATCAGGTTGTGCTGTTGGGGTTTGGTACTGTCCAATTCCCTGCGGCGCTTCGGCTGCCTGCGCAGAAAAAGAAAGCCCGACGAGCAGGGCAAAAAGAACCGGTAAACTTAAAAGAAAGAAATATTTCGTTTTCATCATATTTTTAACCTGCCGCATTATATCTTAACTTTAGTTTCGCCTTTTTTATGTTTACGCCCTTTGCGCTGTAAAATTAGCGTAAAGCGTAATGATTTTCTGGCTTACGCAACACGAAACACGCAAGCAACCAGGGCTTAAAGACCTGTCAGGTTTCGGACGCTTTATTAAACCTCTTGCATAAGCGCTCTAGCCGCCGTCTCTGCGGCGATATTTGTGAGAAACCCGCGCCGAGGACGGCGCTGAGAGCAAGAGAAAAATAGACTTTTGCAAGAAGCCTATTATGAATCCTAACTTCTAAGGATTTCACCTAAAACAAGCACTTTTTTACATTCCTCCAACACTCTCCGAGTAAAATCAGGCATAGAAATTTTCAGGACA
>JANTFU010000205.1 GCA_024763295.1 Anaerolineales bacterium | reverse complement strand
CGGTCACTGCGCCGCAAACTTCGCCATGGCGCGACATCCCGCCGCCGAAAGCGGAGGCAACTTTGAAGGCGGTTTCTTCGTCCATGCCGAGTTCGGGGCTGAGTGTGGAGAGTACCGACTGCGAACAGGCATAGCCGTTCTCGAAGCGGGATTTTGCTTTTTGGGGTTTTTCTTCGGTCATTTTTTCTGCCATATCCAGTTCCTGAGCGGAGTGACGACCAACGGGAGGAGCGTAGACGAAGGACGGCGTTTATAGCCCCGCTCTTCGACTGCGGGTTTCGATACGCGCCGAAAAGCATCGGCGCTACTCAACCCTCCGCTCAGAGGCTGGTTTTATTTCCAAATCTGCGCCCAATCATCGTGCAGGAAGTTGCCCAAAACCTCATCGTGCATGCCTTGTGTCGGGAGCACATCGCCATCCGGTTCGACGTAGAGCCAGACTTTGCCCGCGCCTTCAGGGATATTTTCTTCGCTTGTTTCGAGTGCAACGGGATGATTCGCCGAGTAGGGGACGGGCAAATCCCATTTGAGCGGAACGCCCATGCTTGCGGCTTGGTTCCGTGCAAATGCCAGAATCTCAACCTGATCAGGGGAGGCGCTAAGGGAGAGGGTGTTCAATTCAAGCGTGCCGAGTCTTTCAAGGATGTGCTCGATATTGGGTGCTGTCTCGGCGTTGATTGTGACATGGACTGTGGTGAACAAATCTTCGGGCAGGATTACATCAAGGGCTGTCCAGGAGGCTTCGTTATCGGGCTGCAAAATAAAGAGCAGATGGTCGAGACCGGTCATCAGGAGCGTATGGAGATAATCCTTGTCGACAAGTTTGAGACCGTCTGTGAGTAAACCGCTGACCATCCCTTTCGCTTCGGCATGAGCGATTAGATCGGGCAGGTCGTCGCGCAGGGTCGGTTCGCCGCCCGTAAAAGTGACGTGCGGGATGCCCACCGCCCAAGCCTTGTCGAGAATGGATTGCCATTCAGCGGTATCCAGTTCACGGTCAACGTGCTTCTGGGGGGCGTTATCTGCCGAGGTGCCATCGGGCAGTCGATATGTTAGGGCGCAATCCAAACGCAGTGGGGCAGTTAGCCCAGCGGAATGGGGCGCGATGCGGTCAAATCCAAAGTAGGAGACGGGATCCAAATCTTCGGTATGAACGAGGCTTTCGATCCGCGCCGAGAAGTTTTGGTAATCCACCAAGGCTTGTTCTTTAGCAACACGATAACGCTTGGCGACGGTTTTGGCGGCTTCCTGCGGCTCTGTCCCTTTGATGAAGTGATAGGCGTACTCGGTGGCGGTGGGGTTGAGATGTAAGATGGTGGCGGCATTGACCACGAGTAGGCTGCTGCCATCGGCGTGCATGCGCAGATGCAGACGGTAGGGGATTTCGTCATCTTGCGGGGATTGGAAATGCAGAACTTCGGGCGGGAGAGGCTTGGCGGAGGTGAAGAAGTCGCGGATGCTGTTCAGGATACTCATGGGGCGTTCCTTTTTGTGGATAGGATAGGGAAAAAAAGGATAATGACTTTAGAAAAACCAGACAGGGTTTCAAAGCCCTGTCTGGTTTAAGTGGTTAGGGAATTAATCTAGGGTTCTTCGATGCGGAACCAATTAACATCTACTGTGATAGGCAGTACATTTAGAGATGAAATGTTGAAGCCAACCTTTCCTGCAGGTAATGCATAACGCGAGTCTCTGGTAGTTTTGAGTTTTTCACCATTGACCCACATGGTCAGCTCATTTTCATTGCATTCAAGGGTATATTCATTCACCTCTTTCCCTTGTTTTAATGTTCGAGCGCCGCCATTATCAATAGTATTGTAGCCAACATGACCATATTTCTCATCTAAGACGACAGCATAAAGATACCAAAGTCCACCGCTCTCAACGCTAAATTCATACCAGCCAGATTCGGTAACACGGCAAACTAAGCTGACATTATTATTGTTACGCCCTCGATTTTTGGCATTGAGAGTTGTTTTAACATTTTCGTACTCATATGGGCGGTAAATATAGTACATATAGACATCTTCATCCCCTAGATCAACCGTGAGGTGATCGTTGGTGTATTCTAATGTTGTTTCTTCGCCATCTCCTGATCCCATATAAAAGACATCCCAATTGCCAGCATCATAGTTGAACTCTTCGGTAAAATACATTTGTGTTGCTGGGGGCTGAGTTGCCGGGGGCTGAGTTGCTGGAATAGATGTAGGTGCTATTTCTTCTGTCGGTGGTGGCGGGAGTGTTGGTGGGGCGGATACAGGTTCCTGATTGACGACTGGGGCTTGGGTGGCTGGGGCTCCCGCGAAAAGCGAACAGCCTAAAATAAAGACAAGAGAGAATGCGAATAAGAGGGCTATCTGTAGCTTTTTCATTTTTCTTCCTTTCAATAATAAGTTGATTGACGGATGTGGTAGGGCTGTTTATATCTTATTTATTTGCACCTCCTGCGTATTTCGCCATGTACAAGTCTTTGCAATCGTCTAACAAAACGATTTTTCCGTTTATTAGGTATGTCCTGCGCCTTCAACAGGTAGGAAGTCTACGCCGTAACGTTTTGCGGAATCTTCGAGACTTTTGACAGTGGTAACGGCATCTTTTTCGCCTGTGAGAATGAGCATGGGCGTTTGCAGGTTTTCAGGCGGATGCCACGAGTGCTGATGATAGAAAATGAGCATAAGACAACTCAGAAATGAACCGAGAAGGAGCAAAGGTCGCTAAGGAACAAGAACTAAATAACTTGCACCTTTCCAGCGGCGGTTGAGTAGGCGATGCTCTTCGCCGTATCGAAACCAAAGCGGCGCATAAGCAGCTTTTTCTCAGATGATTGCCACGATTTCGATACGCTCCAGCACGATAAAGCTGTGCTTCCGCTACTCAATTTCCGCTAGATTTTATCGAGCAAATGAGCAGGTTATTTCCTGCTTATTCCTAAGTGTTTAATCGAATTGGTCATAATCAATTTCTGGGGGGAAGTTGAAACCCATATCGCCACCATAGCGAACGCGACTTTTTATCTTGTCAGCGAAACGCCAATCAAGATACGTTGGTGGACTGAGAAAATGTTCGTAAGCCAGCGCCATTTGCCGGGCAGCCTGATTATAGGGAACATGCCCCGTTGCTGTGCCCAACCCTGGGCAGGCGACCGTTTTAATCTTTTGTTCAGTGCATCTGTTGTGTTTTCTAACCGCTAAGAGCATTGCCCACATTGCTAAATAAACATTATCTGTATGCGCTATATCCATTGGAACACGCATTGTTGGTGTGTGAGCTATAAAAGGGTGTGTGGGATGATTTGTTTCAACGATAAAGGATGTGCCGACAGGTTGTTCGCCAAGATACTCATCAATAATTCGTTTTTGTACTCTTTCTTGTAAGTCATAACCAAAGAATTTTATGATTGCTGCATCAACACCGCCGTCCATAAGCCCAAAAGAATTTGCTGCACTGACCATGCAATCAAAAGTTGGTAAGTTTTCGAGTTTTCCAGTGACAACATCAACATTCGGCAATTGGGAAAAACGCTTTTCAAGAGCCTCACACAAAGAGCTTTTGGGGGCTACAAGAATAAGCTTTATTTTTTCTGTCACTGTTTTTCTCCGTGTATTCCGTGAAATCCGTGTACAAAACTAAACGCTGAGTAAATCTAAATTTACAAAACTCTCTTCTTCAAATTGTAATGGGCAACCGCCGCCGCACTCTTGCAACAAGTCGCAGCCCGTGCATTTCGATGGTAAGCCCTGTCGCTCGCGCAACTTCACCGAGAGCTTGTGATTCCAGATCGAGTCCCAGCTATCCGTTAAAATATTGCCAACCGGCGTGTAATACGACTGGCAGGGTAACACCGCGCCGTCCGGCTCCACGCACATATTGTAGAGCGCCGCTGTGCAGCCTTTAATGCCTAAATCGAGCTTGGTCGGGTCAAAATTACAATACTGCGTTGGTGTGTACCAGATCAATTTTTGTCCGTGCATATCGGTCTTGAGCTTCGCCATCTTCAGCAGCGGTTCAAGCTCGCTTTCAGGCAAGCCGGTGCCCACATCCGAGCCACGCCCCGAATAGATCAGCGCATTCAAACCGACCGTCGGCACGCCGATTTCCGCCAAAAAGTCCAGCGTCGCAGGGATAGTGTGGACATTATCTTGCAACATCGTCGTATTCGTCATCACATACAGCGAACTGTGTTCGATGACATTCTTTAGCCCTTGGATCGTCTGTTTATGCGCGCCCTTGACTCCAACCATTTGATCGTGGATATCAGCATCGCTCGATTCGACCGTAATTTGAACATGGTCTAAGCCAGCTGACACCAGGGCGGCGAGATAGTTTTGATCCGCCAAGCGGCGTGCATTTGTGTTTAATCCCGTTATCTGACCATTCGATTCAGCATAGGCAATTAATTCGGGCAAGAACGCCATCAGGGTCGGTTCGCCGCCCGTAAAAACGAGGTGCGGAATGCCCAATGCCCAAGTCGTATCGATCACTTTTTTCCACTCATCCACCGTCATCGACGGGAATGTCCGCTCACGGGCGTTGTAACAGTGCGCACAGTCGTTGTTACAACGATAGGTGAGCGCCAAATCCATACGATAGGGCGCAGTCGGACGCGCGGAGAAGGGCATGTTGATATCCAAATCCAACTCGTGGATCGGGCAAGCCCCGTCAGGACGAATTAAGTTATCAAGTTGAAAGTTGAAGGTTTCAAGGTCTGCGAGTACATTGGCTTTACTTACGGAATACGCACTACGCACTACTTTGACAATCTCTTTTTCGTTCTTTTTCTCCAAAACCAAATACGCCATTAACGCCGCTGTCGG
>JANTFU010000204.1 GCA_024763295.1 Anaerolineales bacterium | reverse complement strand
TTATTTCTCCTTGTTTCTGTTTTGTTCTTGCGGAATGCCCTGTAGCTTGCTACGAGGGTTATCATTTTCGTAAAATCTGTGCCAGTAGGGGCGAAACTCCGTAATCCTCCGTCCGCTTGCCGCGGGATATAGGAGTTTTGGGTGGTGGGTCAATTGATGTGATGCGATGATTCTGCGCGGAGCGTGCTTTTGCGATGAAGCAGTTCCACACTGAGAAGGGGATTGCCTCACCCCGAAGGCGTCGGGATAAGCGAAGTCATGATCACTCAGGAACTGGAACAACTGTGTATTATTTAATTCTCATTCCTTGTCGCTTAAACACTACCGAATTTTGAAGATTTTGTAAGTTTATTTATCTTAGCTCTTTTTCAGAGTACTTTAATGACCTTCAGTTTTTCTTTTTTGCCGAGTTTCTCATTTGCGGCATTGATTGCATCTTCCGAGCCAAGTACGACCACATGCCCGGCGTTTTTCGCGCGCGCCAATATGCTGCCGAAGGCTTTGAAGTCATCTTGCGTGGTGGCGAGCAATTCGTTGCGGTATTTTTGCAAGGCTTCGTCCGTGATGCCCGTCAGGTAGCGCGCCATGGATGTGTAGCCTTTGGCGTCTGGCAGGCGATAGCTGTCCATGCCGCCGATTGCGCCGATGATGACTTTGGTCAGTTCTTCATCGCTTAGTTCCAGGTCTTTCAGGAATTGTCCGCTTTTGTCGTAGTTTTCGAGGGTTTCGAGCAAATTTGGGTCGCGGTAGGAGAGATAGTTGAATAAGCCTGATTTTTGGTCGAAGACTGCAAATCCGCCATACGCACCGCCTTGTACGCGCACCTTTTCCCAAAGATGGGTCATGCCGAGATAGCGATTGATGGCGGCGACAGAACCGCTCAACTCGTAGCCGAGATAATACAGGTTCGCGCCTTTGCCAACATAGTTGACTTGTGCCGGAATGGTTAGTCCTTCAGGTTGGTTGTCGGTCTCGTAGTTCCAGTGGGCGTAATATGGCTCCGCTTCGGGCAGTGACCCCACCAATGCAGAAAGGTCTGAACGCATCTCACGCCAGTGTTCCACTTCACACGTTACATTTAAGAGCATGTTTTTCCGGTTGACGAGCAACTCGCGCATCAATTCGAGATCGTTGAGCACCTCTTCCCATTCGCTTTCAATCCGCCCGACTAACTCGCGCAGGAAGAACAGAAAATCAATCCCGCCCATCTTCTCGCTCAGCCAGCCGGCTTCGTGGAACTTCGACTGTAAACGTCCATGCACGACCATGTGACCGCTTGGAATTAAGCCGGATTCCATGCCGGCTTTTTCTTCGAGCACAATCTGTTTGAAACGTTCAGGGTTGTCAAATTTGACGGTTTTGAGCACAGCGCCCAAAATATCAAACATTTTCTGCGCTTGTTCAACCGTCGATTTGCCACGCAAAAAGAGATAGGCGGCACTCGCATTCGAGTCGGTGATTGACGAGGTGTAAATATCGGGGTAAATGCCGCCTGTGTCGCGCCCGATGCGCTGCGAGAGCTTGACGAAATCTTCGCTTTCGGTGCCCATCTCGACCAGCGCGCGCCCGAACAAGCCCACATACGGCAGCAGGTCAACGGGCAGCACGTGCAGGTCAAAGCCCATCTCAAGATACAAAATTCCGTTGGTGGGCAGGTCGTGGTGTAGCAGCAGCACATCGCTAACTTTCTCTTCAAAGAGCGGAATGGTTTTATTCTCTTTGTCCAGATCGTCTAGCGTCAGCGAAGGCAGCGTCGCCAATGCTTCGGGAGAATCGGGTGTGTTTTGGCGCTCGAGCAGTTCCTTGGTGGTGCGGATGACTTCATCAATCTCGTCTTTGGACATGGATTTCTGGATGGCTGCCAGCTTCTCTTTTTCGGCGTCTTCATCTCTTTTGTTGAGTTCTGCGTCGGGGACGAGTAACACGCGTGTCCTGTGCTGGTTCTCGATAAAATGACGTTGGATCAGGTCTTCAAAATATTTCTCGCCAGATGCCAACTTTTGCTTGATGCCGTTAAGCGGTGCATCGAACGCCAGCGGGGCGATTGGGTCTTGGTCGTAAAGCCAAAATTGCAGCGAGCGTAGCATCGCAGCGATCCCGCGCGGATAGCCGCCAGTGTTGTTTTCGCGCAGTGCGAATTCAACGGTATTCATCGACGCGGCAACGGTATCGGGGTCGATGCCGTTTTCTGCTAGATTTTTCAGCGTATCAAGGATCAGTTGTTCGACTTTTTGGGCATCTTCTTTGTTAATCCCTTTTAAGCCTGTTGAGAAATAGGGTTGGCGCAGATCGTCTTCGAGACCGGCGCCTGCTAAATCTTCGCCCAATCCAGACTCGATTAGTGCCTTGCGGAGCGGAGCGGCGGGGCTGCCGAGCAGAATATTGGCGAGTATTTTGAATCCAAATGCGGATTGGGCATCCCCTTGTTCGGGCAGCAACCAATTTAAGGTCAGGTACGATTTCGCATCCGCATCACCAGCGGCATACGGCACTGTGCGTTCCTGCGGTGCATCCATCGCGGGCTGAAGCGGAATTTCCGAATCCGCCGGGGCTGCTTCGTAGTCTGCGAGATAGGCATCCATCAGGCGCAGGCGTTCTTCGGGGTCGTCATCGCCATAGAAGACGATGCGTGCGTTGGACGGGTGATAATAGGCTTGGTGGAAGCCGATGAATTCTTCGTAAGTCAGCTCAGGGATGATTTTGGGATCGCCGCCCGAGGAGAGTTCGTAGATATGCCCGGGAAAAAGCGATTGCTGAACAGCTTCGCCGAGAATGCGGTCGGGGTTGGAGTAAGCGCCCTTCATCTCGTTGAAGACAACGCCCTTGTAGATTATTTCATCTTTGGCGTTTTCGAGTTCGTAATGCCAGCCCTCCTGCTCGAAAATGTGTTTGGGCAGCAGGGGATGGAAAATCGCATCAACGTAAACGTCGATTAGGTTGTAGAAGTCTTGCAAATTTTGGCTGGCGCAGGGATAGCAGGTTTTGTCGGGGAAGGTGAAGGCGTTGACAAAGGTTTGCAGCGAGCCTTTGAGCAGTTCAACGAAAGGTTCCTTGACGGGATATTTTTCCGAGCCGGCGAGAACGGAATGCTCGAGGATATGCGCGACACCATTTGAGCTTTTCGGCGGTGTGCGGAAGGTTGCGCCGAAGACTTTGTTCTCGTCGTCGTTTTCAAGCGAGAGTAGTTCCGCGCCTGTGTTTGCGTGGCGGAACAGGCGCGCCTTGGTGTTCATTTCGGGGATGTCTTGTTCTTTGAGTAATTCAAAGCCGTGAATTATGGTCATTTTCTTTCCTAATTTATTTTGGGAATGTAGGGGCGGGGTAATCCCGCCCCTGCGACGGTTTTAAAGTAAAACGGAGCGGAGATTGAGTAGCGCAGGAACAGTTTTATCGTTCTTGTGCGTATCGAAATCGTAGCGGGTTTTGTTTTGTCGCCGTTACTTCGGCACACTCAGCACAAGTCTTGATTTCGATACGCCCTTCGACAAGCTCAGGACTACTCAACCTGCTTTTATACCAAACAGCGTTTCGCCAGCGTCGCCGCCACATCTTGACGATATTCAGCGGAAGCCCATTCGTCGCTTGCATCGTGCGCGGCATTCTTTGCGGCAGCTTCAAGACCATTGGTGCCTTTTCCGTCCATGGCAAGCGACGGGCAAGTTCCCCAGCCGCCAAGCACGAGACGGGCACGTCCGCCAGCCCATTGGGTCAGCGCGGCGCAGACAATCGGCTTGTCGGCGGGCGTGCGGGCAACATATTCGTAGCCTGCATTGACGTTGAGCGGGATGCTGATTTTGGTAATGAGTTTGCCGTTCAGCGTATCTTCGCGCAAGGAAAGTAGGTCGCCAAGTTTACTGACTACAGATTCCTGCTCACTGGTTACTGTCACTTCGGCGTCAAGCCCCATCATCATCACGGCGAAAGGTGAGCGCCCATCGGATGCGACGAGTGTCCCGGCGACGGTAGCGGAATTGCGCATATTCAGCGGCGCTTCATGTCGAATGGCTTTCTTCAGCGCTTCGGGAATATCGGGCGTTTCGAGCAGGGCTTGCAAGGTTGCGGTTGCGCCGATTTCGAGCGTTTTGCCTTTGACGGTGATGCTATTCAAGGCGAGCGCTTGCAGGTCAACGACTTCATATTCCTCGTCGCTGAACTGGGTCAATTGAATGCCGCCGCCGAGCGGATAAATATTTTCTTGCTTGATAAGCGCGAGCGCTTCAGGAAGGGTTGTGGGGCGATGGTAAGTAGTAATCATTTTTTGTCCTCTGGTCTAACTAGTCTAAATGGTTAGGTAGTCGATGGGTCTGAATAGTCTTGTTTGTCTTGCTAATCGAGTTCTTCTCGTCGAATTGTTGTCATGTTTTTTATTATAACGGGTCTGGGTGGTCTGGATGGTCTTGGTAGTCTAAATCGTCTAACCGATCTGGATTGTGACCACTTAGACTATTCGACTATTTAGACTAATTGACTAATCCGGATAGACTTTCCAGCCAAGTTCTTCAAGATTGGTTGAATCAATGACATCTTCGGGAAGATTGACAAGCAGCGCCTTCGCTTCGACGAGTAGTTTGCCCGCGTGATTGTAAATGCCTGCCCAGCCCTCAGCCATTCTGCCGCGATCCTTGCCCGCCTTGCCTACAATTTTGAGTGGTTGTCCGGTAGGAACATTCTGACGATACTTAATCTCAAGTTTGGCGGTATACATGAAGCGGGGCGGGTTTCCGCCCATGTGGGCGCGCCCAGCCGTCTCATCCAGAATAGTTGCGGCGATGCCGCCATGCAGTATACCGGGATAGCCTTGAAAATGATCGGGGGCGGTGTAATGCGCGGT
>JANTFU010000203.1 GCA_024763295.1 Anaerolineales bacterium | reverse complement strand
AACGGCTTTGATGCCAGTTAGCCATTCAATGATGACATTAATCCAACCCGTATGTTCATTGAGCACACCATTCCAAACAAGAACACTGGCAACCAACGGAATCATGGTCGGCATATAAAAAAGTGTTCGATAAACACTTTTTCCCATCACATGCTCGGAATTCAGCAAAACAGCCAAGAAAAGCGTAAAAGCCAGCGTGATGGGCAATGAAATTAGCATAAAGCGAATTGTCCGCAAGAAGGATAAGCGCACTTCTTCGTCAATTACCAAGGCGCGATACCAGTTATCAAAGCCAATAAATTTTGCTTGATCCGGTAAAGCAGGGTTGAAATCAAAAAGAGAAAAAACAAAGGATGCAATCATAGGAAGCAGGTAAAAAAGCAGAAAACCTACCATCCAAGGGCTAAGAAATGCCAGACCGGTGCGCGCTTCTCTCTTTTCAGCCAGAGTGAGCTTTCGTTTTCCCTGCGCACGATCTTTCTTAAGTAGTTCTACACCTTCAAACAATGACATCGGGTACCTCCGCGTGAACCTATAAAATTACCCCGGCACAAAAGCACCGGGGTAATTTTCGTCATTATGAATACTACTGAGCTGCGTCGAAGATGGCTTGCAAATCGGTGACGAGGGTTTGAAGCTCGGCATCAATGTCTTCGTCAGTCAGGTCAGGGGTGTTCGCCAAGTAATTCCAGGTTTCGTTGTAACGATCAACGGTTTCCAAGTAGCTGGGCATCCAGGCTTCGTGGTTGGGGTTGTCGTTATAAGCCATACCGGCAACGATAACATCCCAGTTGATCTGTTTGCCACCGAGGTTGGTTTCTGCGGCAACGTCAAAGTAATCAGGCTGCAAGGAAAGGCGAGCAGGCATACCACCATAAATGGTCAGCAGGTCCATCGCATGCTCTTTGCTGAGCATGTAGGTCAGCACTTTGAAAGCTGCTTCAGGATTCTTGCTGTCTTTCAGAATGCCAAAGGTATCAGCGTGCATCTTGGCGGTGGTTACGCCATTATAAGAAGGCATTGCAGCAGCATCCCAGTCAAAGGTTACACTGTCCAACGCCCAAGGGGCGAGGTACCAAGTGTGCATTTGAATCATCCCAAGGTTGCCGGAGGAGAAAGGACCACCGGGACCCTGAAGGAATTCAGCACCACCGTAAGGACCATTGGGGATGTACCAATCACGCCACCAACCAGCATAGGTCCATTTCGCGGCTTCTGCCCACTGTTCGGGCATCTGGGCGGTCACACCATCATCAGCAACAAAATTACCTGCACCAAACATGGTGCCAACACCGCGCCAGTCAGTCCACTGGTTCATCCAACCAAATTGAACGATATTTTCAGGATCAAACTCATCCATCGTGGCATCATTCCCGTTGGCATCAACGGTCAGCATCTTGGCAAGTTCGGTCATGTATTCAATCGTCCATTCATGCTCAACGCCGTCAGCATCAACATAAGGGACGCCGTATTCTGCGGGCGGATAAGGCAAACCTGCTTCATCAAAGAGGTCTTTGTTGTAGAGAACGAAGGAGGGGAAGACAGCAAAGGGGATTCCCAACTGACCTTCTTCTTTTACTTCATAGAATTTAATCATTGCGGGGTCGAAGTCGCTCAGATCATAGTTATTGGCTTCCATCAAAGGAGTCAAATCAAGCCAAGCACCTTTGAAGGTGTCGCGACCTTTAATGCCGACAGGTCCAACGATATCGGGAGCGTTACCGGCAGCAATTTGGGTAGCCAAGGTGTCAGAAGCGTTATCAGCATCAACGATTTCAAGGACGAGTTCAATTTCGTCTTGGCTGGCGTTGAATTGTTCAACAAAAGCTTCTTCGAGCGGAATAGCACCTTCATCGGTGCCTGCACCCAAACCGACAAACCAACGAACTTGGGTTTTGCCAGCGGGAGCTTCTTCTGCGGCAGGGGCTTCTTCTGCCGGAGCCTCTTCCATGGGAGCTTCTTCTGCAGGAGCTTCTTCCATGGGCGCTTCGGTAGCAGGAGCACCACCACAAGCGGTGAGCAGCATCGAAGCAACTAACAATGCGGCTAATACGAGCCAAAGTTTCTTCATTTCTTTCTTCCTCCAATTAGGATAGTTTTTTTATTCTCTCTGCCACGCGGCAGAAAAGAGAATTGACAAAGGGGGCACATCAAAAATAGTATTTTCCCTAAGGCAACACCTCCTTAGAAATTTCTGGGAGCGCTCCCAGAAATGCGCAAAAAAACACATTTACTGTCTTGCTCCACAAGTTTCTCGAATGATTAATTCCGTATCATAAATTTTCTGACGAGGTGGAGTATTCCCGTTTTCAATGATGTCTGAAATAACCTCAACAGCGCTCACTCCAAAACGCAAAATCGGCTGGCGAATAGTGGTTAACGCAAACTCTGTCTGGTACGAGGAGAGCAAATCATCAAACCCAACTACCGCAACATCGTTCGGGACTTGTAAGCCGGCATCTTTCAACGCGCGCAACGCGCCAATCGCCATAATATCGGATGCAGCAAAGATGGCATCCGGTTGATGCGGCAACAAATCCCGCGTAGCCTCGTATCCGCCATCTTCAGTAAATGCTCCGTCGACAATTAGATTTTCATCAACAGGGAGATTGTGGGCAGCCAATGCGTTTTTGTAACCGATGAGACGATCCAAGCTCGCTCTATTATCCAAGCTGCCGGTGATATGTGCGATACGCTCGTGCCCCAAATTGATGAGGTGTTCAACAGCTTTATAGGCGCCCGAAACGTTATCTACGTCAATGAAGCTCACCCCTTCAGGCATGGTATTCAAACGACCAACCACCAGAAAAGGTAAGGCAGCCTTCATCAACTGCGGAATAATCGGATCGTCATCTCTGGTCGCCTGAACGATGACGCCATCAAGAAAACTGCCCTGAGAAAGGCGGGGCAAAAGCAATTCTTCGTCGTTATTTGAGTGGAACAAAAATAAGGAAAGCATATAACCGCGCGCATTACAGGCTTGCGTAATGCCTTGCGTTAAACGGGCAAAGTAAGGATCGCCGAAAAAGGTGGCGACACTGCGCGGAATGACCAAACCCAAAATCCCTGAACGCTGCGTTGCCAGAGAACGGGCAGCTGAATTTGGCACAAAACCGGTCTCACGGATGACCTCCATGACCCGCTCACGAACTTCCGCTTTCACATCCGGCTGGCGGTTAACAACACGAGAAACGGTAGAGCGCGAAACGCCCGCCAATTTACCGATTTCTTCAAGTGTCATTTTTTTGATCATGTCTTTTTCGTTTCCGGGAAAACTGGGAGCGCTCCCAATTCTTTGTAAGATTTTATAGTTAATATCTGCGGATGTCAAGTTTTTTTAAGGTAGAAGTGCTTAAATCACGCGCAGACAGGGGCTTATCGCAAAAGCGCTACTCTGGCGTTATTTTTGAACGTGCTCTTTTTACTGAAAAACTTACTCACAACCCAAAATCCGCCCTAATTTGCGCAACAATCTCCGCGGGCTTACGCCGCACATCCACTTTTAACGCGCAGGCAGGCTCTTCAAGCGCATCAAATTGCGATTGCAACATCTCGGCTTTCATATAATGACCGGCGCGTTGTTGCATTCGTACCAAAATCAAGTCGTAATCACCGTGTAGATAGACGAATTGCAGCCCCTGATTCCCCGCCAAAAGTTGCTGACGATAACTTTCCTTCAGCGCCGAACAAGCCAAAACCGGATGCGCTCCTGCGTTGAGCTGGCTACCGATTAATTGATTGAGTGCCGCAAGCCAAGGGATGCGGTCGTTATCCGTAAGCGGAATCCCTGCCGCCATTTTGGCAATATTCTCCGACGGGTGGAAATCATCTGCATCGTAATACGCCCAACCCAGCTTCTCAGCCAAAAGGCGAGCCACCGTGCTCTTGCCGCTGCCCGAAACCCCCATCACGATAAATCCTGTCGTTTGCATGGACATATTGTACGCCAGACCATCAAAACAAGGCGAGTGCTATGCCAAGCCATCTTTCTTTTGTACACGGAACACACGGACGACACTAAATTTTCAACACAAAGTTGACTGTCACCTCCGTGAAGCGAAACGGGCATCTCTCACCCCATGATGCAAAGGTTTTACGCCAAAACGGTTCTCATAAGTGACAGTCAATTCGCCACCCACGCCCCAAAGCGGGACGAGCGCTATGCCAAGCCACTGTTCAAAGAATGGCAACAAAAAAGACGACAGTGGGAGGCTGCCATCTTCTCTCTGCTTACCAATTTTCTAAAGTGTGTCAGGCATTTTCTCCTGCACTTGTGTCATTTTGATCGCCAAGCGTAAAATTTCATTGACTTCTTTTGCGTTCTTGAAAAATTCAGCGACATCAGGCTCTAAAAGAATTAAGTTCGTTCCTTCTTTATAGCGTTCCGCATATTTCCCTTTTACGCCTGTCGCAAAGAAGTCTTCGAGATCATATTCTGGAAGCAAATCGTCCATCATCTCATCGGTTTCTTTTTTCATAAGATTTTCTTTCATTTTTCGTTAACTTGCGTGAGCTGATAATGCGAATATTTTCGCCACGTTCTGTGTAGGAAACCATCAGCAGATTTTGCTGAAGAGACCAGCCGATAATCATAAAGCGGTCTTCGTCATTAGAATGTCCTGGATCATAGTTCGTGATGCTCAACTGGTCGCCAAAGACAGTTGACGCCTCTTGAAACGATACACCATGCTTTTGCAGGTTGTATTCTGCTTTCTTTGGGTCCCATTCAAAATTCATCAGTAATTTCCTTGAATTAAATATACCCCATTTCAACAGCCGCTACAAACGATAAAAAGACGGCGACACTCCACACCCCAAAACGGGACGGGCG
>JANTFU010000202.1 GCA_024763295.1 Anaerolineales bacterium | reverse complement strand
TTATGGCTGCCCAGCCGATCATCGAATGCTTCCAGCAGGATGGCAAATGGTTTACGGGTGTCGTCGTCACCAACGGACGGGGTTCGCCTCGCAACGGCATCTATGAAAGCTACAGCGATGACGAAATGCGGGCGGTGCGCTTCAAGGAACAACGCAAAGCCGCTTTCGTTGGCGAATATGCCGCCCAAATCATGCTCGATTATCCCAGCAGCATCGTTAAGGATGGCAGCCAGTCCACGGCTGTAGATGACATCCTTGCTATTTTACGAGCAACCCGTCCAGAGTACGTTTACACCCACAATCTTGCGGACAAGCACACCACTCATGTTAGCGTGACCCTGCGAACGCTGCGTGCGCTCCGTGCGCTGGAAGCGCAATCCCAGCCGAGCAAGGTCTACGGCTGCGAAGTTTGGCGCAATCTGGACTGGATGCGAGATAGCGAAAAAGTTGTCATGGACAATTCCGCACAAAAAAATCTGCAAGCTGCCCTCTTGGGCGTCTTTGATTCCCAAATCAGCGGCGGGAAACGCTACGATCTGGCAACAATGGGACGCCGCATCGCCAATGCGACTTTTTTCGAGTCGCACGATGTGGACGAAGCCAGCGACCTAAGTTACGCAATGGACTTAACGCCGCTCATGCAGAACCCTGATTTGAATATCACAGAATATGTCAGAGGTTTTATTAATCGTTTTTCTGAGGACGTTGAAAATTTAATCAAAGAAGTAAGTTAAAGCTGTATTGCGAGATTTATCTCGCCCAAGTGCGACATGAATGTCGCGTTACGATTTTCTATAAAGGAGGTGGTGCCCTCGACCATGTAAGAAGTCACGCAGGTTGTTAAGAAAACAATCCGTGAAAGAAATTCAAATGAATTTCAGCATATTTTATAATCAACAATATCAGGAGAAAGAAATGAAGAAAACCCTATTTGCCCTATTGATGGTTTTGGCTTTTGTCTTAGCCGCTTGTGGTGGCGCCCCCGCCCCCGCAGAAGAAGCCCCCGCAGCCGAAGAAGCGCCTGCTGCCGAAGAAGCACCCGCCGAAGAAGAAGCCCCCGCCGTTGAAGAAGCGCCCGCCGCTGAACCCGTTGAGTTGGTTTTAGGCTCTTGGCGTGCAGATGATGTTGACGCTTGGGATGTGATTTTAGCCAAATTCAACGAAGAACACCCTGAAATCTCCGTTAAATTTGACCCGACCAGCCCCGTTGATTATGACACTACCCTCCGCACCCAACTTGAAACCGGTTCCGCTCCGGATTTGTTCTTTGTCCGCTCCTTTGCGACTGGCTTAGACCTCTTTGAACAGGGCTTTGTCGCCTCCATGAAAGACTTGCCCGGTATCCACGATAATTTCAATGCCGGTGCGCTTGCTCCTTGGTCAACTGCTGACGGGGAACCTTTTGCCGTGCCGATTGCGGCAGTTTCTCATGGCATTTATTACAACCAAGACCTCTTTGAAGCCAATGGCATCGCAGTTCCCCAAACTTGGGAAGAATTGCTCGCAGCCGCTCAAACCCTCAAAGACGCTGGCGTCATTCCCTTCTCTAACGGCACCAAAGATGCTTGGGATATTAACGAAGTCGTCATGATGACCATCATCCCCAACAATATCGGCGGTATGGATGGACGTATGGCTTACCTCAACGGCGAACGCTGCTTCAACGATGCCGACATGGTTGCCGCTTACACCCAAATTCAAGATTTGGCTCCTTTCCTCCCCGCTGACTTCACCGCCACCGATTACTACACCTCCGAGCAACTCTTTGTTCAGGGACAAGCCGCCATGTACTTCGATGGCTCTTGGAGCATCACCCCTGTCGAAAAAGATGCCCCCGACTTTAACTGGAGCGTTTTTGCGGCTCCTCCCGCAGAAGGCAAAGATCAATATATTTCCTTCCACATGGATGCCGCCATCGGTATGAATGCTGCCACAGAAAATGCTGAAGCCGCACAGACCTTCCTTGAATGGCTCGCCACTGAAGAGTTCGGCGAAGCATTTGGTAATGGCGTTCCCGGCTTCTTCCCTGTGAGCAATAATGTTCCTACACTGACTGATCCCGTTGCTAACGAATTCCTTTCCTTCAACAGCAAAGCCGCCGGCACTGACATCCGCTTTGTATGGGAAAAATTAATGGCGCAACCTGATGGTTTTGCCAGCCCCTACACCGTGATGAATGACGGCGTCATCGCTGTTCTCAAAGGCGAACAAACTCCGCAAGAAGCGGCAGATAGCCTCCAAGAAGCAATCGCTACTTGGTACGAGCCTGCTCAAAATTGTGGTAACTAATTAATGCTAGACCTGACAGGTTTTTGCGAAGTACGAAAGGCTAAACCTGTCAGGTCTTTTTGGATATAAAAGCACGCTATACTTGTGCTTGGGTGCAGAACCCAAGCTAATTCTCGGCGTAAGCGGACAAATATCCACGCCGAATCGATGCTGACTAGCGGCATCAAGCAAAAATCACGCGCGATACTTTTCATCCAAAGGAAGAGAGCGACATGATAAAAAATCTAAAAAAATACTTCAGCGAAAATGGGATTTGGCTTTTATTTGTCATGCCAGCCCTGCTCATTTATCTCGTTTTCATGGCGGCTCCGCTTCTTGATTCGATGCGCTTAAGTTTTTATACGGGGAAAGGCTACACCCCCACAGAATTTGTGGGCTTTAAAAACTATGTAGACCTTTTCACCAATCCGCTTTGGCGGGAACGCTTTTTGGGCGCGCTGAAAAACACCATTATTTTCTTTTCCATTCACATGATCATTCAAAATAGCTTGGGGCTATTTTTTGCGAATTTATTATCGGCTGAATTTAAGGGGAGAAATTTTTTCCGTACTGTTATTTTTGCGCCCGCGACCCTCTCTGTGTTGATCACAGGGTTTTTATGGACGCTGATTCTCAATCCTTATTGGGGCGCTATCAACCAAAGTTTGAAGGCAATCGGGCTGGATTCTTGGGCAAAACCCTGGCTTGGCGATGAACATTTAGCTTTACCTGTTATCTCGTTGACCTCCGTTTGGCAATGGGTCGGGATGCCGACCGTGCTGTTTTTAGCAGGCTTGCTCGGCATTTCTGATGAAATTCTCGAAGCCGCCCGCGTTGATGGGGCATCCAATTGGCATATTTTCTGGAAAATCAAATTTCCGCTACTCAAACCGGTGATTGGCGTGGTTGCTATTCTGACCTTCGTAGACAACTTCAATGCTTTTGATGTCATCTTTGCGATGGCTGGCGCAAAAGGGGAGCCGGGCTATTCCACCGATTTACTGGCAACCTTCTTCTACCGTACAGGCATCGCCGGAGAACACCCCGCCGGTATCCCAAATATGGGCATGGGCGCGGCAATTGCGACCCTTATCTTTATCATTTTGATGGTAGGCGTTCTTCTTTGGCTCTACTCATCTCGCAAAAATGAAGAGTTAGCATAACCCTTAAAGATATGCACCACAAAGACACGGAGAGCACAAAGTTTTTCTCTGTGTCCACAAAGAAAGCCTTCGTGAGCTTTGCGCCTTTGTGGTGAAACTCAGGAGTACCCTTATGAGCCGCACACAAAAATTTTTTACTTACCTTGCCCTTTCGATTTGGTCTTTTATCGCCATTTTTCCAATTTGGACGCTAATCGTTAACTCTTTTAAACCGCAAAAAGAAATTTTTCAAAACCCCTTTGGCTTGCCGCAAACTTTTACGCTGGATGGCTATAAATCGGTCTGGCTCAAAGGGAATTTTGGTACTTATTTTCTCAATACTATTTATGTCACCGTTATTTCTTTGGCGCTGATTGTTTTCATCGGCTCTTTGGCGGCTTACGCCCTCGCAAAATGGAAATCCAAAGCCAGCGCCGCCCTCTATGTTTTCTTTATTGCCGGTCTCATGATTCCCATTCGTTTGGGGACGATTGACCTCGTGCGCATTATGCAATTTCTCAAACTGCACGACACTATTTGGAGTCTCATCCCCGTCTATGTGGCGATGGGAATGCCCATTTCCATCTTCATCCTGACCGCTTTTGTCCAAACCCTCCCCAAAGAGATGTTTGATGCCGCCAAAGTAGATGGCGCCTCCGAGTGGCGCATTTATTTGCAAATTGTTGTCCCGCTCCTGCGCCCGGCTATCGCTACCGTTGCCATCTTCAACATGATGAAAATCTGGAACGATTTCTGGTTTCCACTCGTCTTCATCCGTGCCGAAGAATCGCGCACCATCTCGCTGGGCGTTTCGCTCCTCTTCGGGCAATATCGCACCGATTGGACGCGCGCCCTCAGCACGCTATCACTGGCGGCTGTGCCAATTTTGATTCTTTATATTTTGCTCTCAAGAGAATTTATTAAAGGATTAACGGCGGGCGCGGTCAAAGGCTAATTCTTTTTGGATGAAAAACCGCTCCGCGCGTGATTTTGGCTTGGTTGCCTTCTAAAAGCATCTTCTTGAGAAAAAGCTATATTCCGCCCCCGTAAAAAGGACTTCTTTATGCAATGGGAAAACCTCACCTCCCTCGATTTTGAGAAAAACGTCAAAAAATGTGGCGGCGTTGGGATTATTCCCGTCGGCGTATTAGAACCGCATTCCTCTCATTTACCGCTAGGGTCAGATATGCTCGCTGCGCACGCCGCCGCTTGTGCCGCATCCGAGCGAGAATCTGCTATCGTATTTCCTGCCTACCCTTATGGCATTAATATAGAAAGCGCCCATCTGCCCGGCAGTGTAGCACTTCAACTGGATTTGCTTTTTTCTTTGTTAGAAAACATCTGCGATGAAATGGCGCGGAACGGATTAACAAAAATTATTCTTCATTCGGGGCATGGAGGCAATCGTCATTTTCTGCCTCAATTTGTACAAATGTTGCC
>JANTFU010000201.1 GCA_024763295.1 Anaerolineales bacterium | reverse complement strand
TGGAAAAGCAAACCGGTCATCGCTACGAACGTGGCACAGAATATATCAACTTGGGCTACTTACCCGGCGGTGCCGCAGGGATGCTAAGTTTTCTGAGTGCCCCGCGTTACGCGGTTAACGGAATGCTAGATGAGCGCTCCTTCTGGGAATATCCGCCATTGAGCAATATCCAAGAAATCACCGATTTCTCTGCCGTAATCATCCTGACGGACGATGTGGAGCGCGGACGCGCCTGGGTTGAACAGGGTTCCGCACAATTAAATGCTGCCAACACCCCGCTCCTGCTTGCCGTTAGCGCCCAAGCCGAACCGATTATGTATCCCTACTATGCCTCCGGACAAGTGGACGGTTTGGTAAGCGGCTTGAATGGTGGGGCAACCTACGAAGTCCTGCTCGGACGCAGCGGCTTAGGACGCAGCTATTGGGATGCCTACAGTTTCGGCTTGCTCGCAGCAGAAATCTTGATTATTGTTGGCGCTTTACTTAATTTTCTTGCGGGGGTGCGTGTACGCCAACAAGTAGAAACGGAGGAAGAAGAATAGCATGTTTTTCTCTCCCGAAACCCTCTTTGGTCTACTCGCTTTTCTGCTAACCATCTCTGTCCTCTCCTACCTCATCGGGGATCAGGTATTCTTCCGTGTAGCTGTCTATGTTTTTGTCGGCGCCTCGGCAGGATATGTGGCTTCTGTTGCCTGGCATCAGGTACTTGCCCCCCAATTGGTACACCCTCTGCTCTCCGGCACATCGACAGACAAGCTCACCATCCTCTTCCCGCTGCTCTTGGTACTGCTCTTGCTCTTCAAAGCCTTCCCGTCAACATCGCAGCTTGGCACACCATCCCTTGCATTTATGGTTGGCGTTGGGACAGCCGTCGCCATCGGCGGCGCAGTCACCGGCACCATCATCCCACAGATCACGGCAACGATTAACACTTTCGATCTTGTTGCCGCCACCCAAAATGGCGGTTCCATCTTCGAGCGTTTCTTTGAAGCCATTTTGATGCTATTTGGCACCATCTCAACGCTGGTTTACTTCCAGTTTACCGCCCGTCGCGGTGACGATGGCACCTACAAACGCAATCCCGTTGTACGCTTCATCTCCTGGATTGGCGGCTGGCTCATCGCAATCACCTTTGGCGTACTCTTTGCCGGCATCTACTCTGCCACGCTCACCGCACTCATCGAACGCTTCAGCTTTATCATCAACTTTATTCTAGGGTTACTTCAAACATGGCTTCCGTAATCGACACCGATTCTGTTCTGGCGCTGGATATCGGCGCAGCCACTACGCGCGCAATACTCTTCGATGTTGTCGAAGGACGCTATCGCTTTGTGGCAGTTGGGCAAGCACCCAGTAGCACCCATGCGCCCCTCAACGATCTGCTTTCGGGCGTTAGTGATGCCATTAGCCACCTCGAACAAATCACCGGACGCACCTTCATCGACAACCAAACGAATAGTATTCTCACATCCATCCAAGCGGACGGAAGTGGCGTTGACGCCATCACCGCCACTATCTCAGCGGGACCACCCCTGCGCGCTGTAATCGCCGGTTTACTTGCCGACGTATCTTTAGAAAGCGCGCGAAAACTGGCAACATCCACCTACGCGCGCATCGTCGAAAGCATCAGTATCAATGATCCGCGTCCGGCGGAAGAACAAATCGACGCCATTCTCAAAGCCAACCCCGACATCATCATCATTGCAGGCGGCACGAATGGTGGCGCATCACAATCCCTACAAGGGATAATCGAAAATATCGGCTTGGCAGCCTACCTCATGCCACAAGACCGCAAACCGCTTATTTTCTTCGTTGGCAATCGTGAAAAAGACGCCGAAGTTAAAGAAATTCTCGAACCCCTCAGCAGCGCCCTTTACACCGCGCCCAACATTCGTCCATCCATAGAAAAAGAAGACCTGAACGCCGCCCGCAAAGAACTGGCGCGCGCCGTTGTTGAAGTCAAAAAAATGCAGCTCCGCGGCGTTGACGAAATCGACGCTTGGACAGGTGGCTACCTACTCCCCTCCATTTTTACCGAAGGGCGCATCATCGACTTCCTCAGCCAACTGTACGGCGCACAAAAATCGGTACTATCGGTCAACCTCGGCGCTTCAGCCACTACAATCACCGCGGGTTTCGATGAAGGACTCTTCTCGCAAGCCTATCCGCAGTTTGGCATGGGCAACAACATCGTAGAAATACTCGAAAACACCTCCACCGCAGCCATCGCCAATTGGCTACCAATGGATATTTCCCCCGAACGCGTCAACGATTACGTTTACGCCAAAGCCCTCTATCCGCATAGCATCCCGGCAACCAAGGATGACCTCTTCCTGGAACAAGCCCTCGGACGCGAAGCCTTACGGATATCCATCCAGCGTAGCCTAAAAGATATGCCTGCCGACGTCCCCGCACTCAAGAGCGGCTTGCTACCCTTATTTGATGTCATTATCGGCGGCGGCAGTATCATTTCAAACGCCCCCACCCCGGGACAAAGCCTGCTCATCCTGCTGGATGCCCTCCAACCGGTTGGCATCAGCACCTTTATCCTTGATCCCAACAACCTACTCCCTGCCCTCGGCGGTGCAACAGTCATTAACAGCTTACTTCCCATTCAAGCCCTTGAGACCGGCGCATTCAGCAACCTTGCCACTGTAGTCAGCCCGGTTGTTAGTGCGCGTTACGGCGTCAACATTCTCTCCGCCAGCCTAACTCGCGCCGACAAATCCGTCAGCAAAGTTGAACTCAAACAGGGCGGCTTTGAAGTCTTACCGCTAAAGCTCGGCGAAGTGGGCGATCTTAGCCTCCTGCCGCGCAACCGCGCCGATATTGGGCGCGGACCCGGCAAAAAGATTAACATGAAAGTTGGCGGCAGTGCGCTTGGCGTCGTCCTCGATGGACGCGGACGTCCCCTTGAACTAACATCTGATAACGTTCGCCGTCGTGATCTGATTAAAAAATGGCTCTGGAGCTTAGGAGGCTAACCCATGCTTGCTCCCGTCATTCATCAACTTGCCCTAACAACGATTGTCCGTAAACGGCTTATGCCCGTCGACGGCGAAGTGATTGTTAAACTCAATCAAAAAGTTTCCGCCAGCGACGTGATCGGGGAAGCCTCGTTCTCGCAGAGTCATCACCTAATCGACGTTGCGCGTATGCTCAATATCAAAGCCAATCAGGCAGATAAAATGATCGCCCTGAAAGTTGGCGAAAAGGTAGAAGAAGGAACGGTCGTCGCCAGCGATAAAGGCTTAATCCCACGCAAGATCAAAGTCCAGCACAGCGGGCGTGTCGTCGCAGTCGGTGGCGGACAGGTGCTAATCGACATCTCAAAGCGTGACTACCAACTCAAAGCCGGTATTTCCGGTGAAGTGATCGAAATTATTCCCAAACGAGGTGCGGTTATTCAGGAGGTGGGTGCGCTCGTACAGGGCGTTTGGGGCAACGGCAAGATTGCGCGTGGACGTTTACATGTACTCGCCGAGCAAACAAACGCCATATTGACACCCAGCCAACTCGACATTAGTCTCCGCAGCTTGGTTATTTTAGCGGGTTACTGCCAAGATGCCGAAAGCCTGAAAGCGGCAGCGGATATAACGGTACGTGGTTTAATCCTGTCCAGCCTGCATCCTTCATTAATCGGTTTGGCGCGGAAAATGCCCTACCCGATTATCGTGACCGATGCCCTCGGCAAACAACCCATGAGCCCGACAGCATATAAAATTTTGAGTACCAACAATCAGCGCGACAATGTTTCGCTGAATGCCGATTTTTTTAGCCGTCATAAAGGTACACGCCCCGAAATTGTAATTCCGCTCCCACAAAACTCGCTCCCACCGGAACCGATTGAAATCGATCAATTTAAGGCAGGACAAACCGTGCGCATCGTGCGTGCGCCCGCTACCGGGGCAGTGGGAACCTTGATTGACTTGCCTGCAAAGCAGCAAATTTTACCGAACGGTTTACGTGTAACCGCCGGAGAAGTAAAGCTCGAAAACGGGGAACTCTTAATGGTTCCTCTGGTAAACTTAGAAGTATTGGGATAAGATAATCCCACGAAAAAAGAGGAGAATTGTCATGGAAGATATGTTTCCCGAAGATGATATGGGTTTCCCCGAAGATGACGATGAGAATTACGGTGAAGAAAACAGTAACCGTACTTTTATTATTGCAGCCAGCGTCTTGGGTGGGATTATCCTTTTATCGCTAATCTGTGTAGCCGCTTATGCGTTGGTCTTGGCACCACGCCAACAGCAAAAAACCGTCGCCGCTGAAGAGACGCGCGTCGCACAAAACACGCAAATCGCCGATATGCTGACATCCACATCTGTGGCTGCGGCACTGTCGCTGACCCCTCAACCAACGGCAACCATCCCAGCATCGCCGACTGCCAGCCCGACACCCGTAATCGCACAGGCAACGGATACACCGACGGCGACCCCCAATGTAGCGGTCACCGAAACCCTTGCCGCAGCGCTCACACAAGCAGCGGAGGCGGCAAACTCGATCGAGACGCCCGTTGCCCTACCAACCGAACTCGCCGACACCGGCTTCGCGGATGATGTGGGCATTCCATCGCTGTTGGGCATAGTAATCCTGCTCTTAGCTGTGATTTTCTTCGCCCGCAGGCTACGACAAGCGAACGCCTAAAAAATGCTTTAGCAATAAAAAAAGCCCCCGATGAAAAATCGGGGGTTTTTTCTTTAAAACTTGTGCGTTGTACTTCGCGTTTAAGGCACTTGATAAATAGTCGTAAATCCTTGTGAGAAAACAGTTTTTAGATTGCTCTGAAATTTTGCTTCATTCACAGCGTAAGTGTTGCGTTCGAGCTGTCCAACATAGATATAAGTAATATCGTATTTTTTGATGAGCGAT
>JANTFU010000200.1 GCA_024763295.1 Anaerolineales bacterium | reverse complement strand
TGGAGATAATGGATCCAGCAAATTACGGATTTGGTTATCGGATGGTATCTTGCCAACTGCAAAGAGACTTTGCAGATTGCTTCTTCCTTTCTTCTTCTCCAAAAGACGTTGATGGGCTAGAAAAGAAGGCGATTGGCTGAAAAAGACACTGAATGCGGCTGAAGCGGCATCTTCGATTTCGTACTGTGTATTATCTCCTCTACGATAATCTGGCAACCCGCTAAAGCAGTCTCGCAATTTCGCAATTTGGGTATCGAATACTTTTCGCTGGTTCATAACATAAGGATACCCTGAAATTATTTCAGATATAACATGTCTTAGTCATATTGAGAATTGCTTCTTGACGAGAAAGCTCAAACCCATATTCCCGATCTGGCGCACGGGCGGCATGGATTGCAAAGCATGAAAATCATTGAAACGGTTGCCTTTTGTGACATCTGCTTTTCCTTCGATGAGAGGAGTGAGCAGCGGCTCAAGATCGTAAGCGCTCATTTGCCCATCGCCGTCGATTTTAACGACGATTTGTGCATCTAGGGCAATGGCTTTTTTGAAGCCGGTCATAACTGCACCGCCAACGCCTTGGTTTTTTTGATGTGTGAGCAGGATGATGCGCGCGTCGTTTTGTGCTACATCGGCAACGATTTCAGCCGTTTTATCTGGCGATGCATCGTTGATAACAATAATATGGCGAATATAGGCAGGAATCCGTGTAAGAGTCGAAGCGATTTGCTTTTCGACTTTATAGGCAGGAATTACCACAGCGAGATTGTATTGGGCGAGATTTGCCATAAGCTGCACCATAGAATAGAAAATCTCACCTGCTATGGTAACAAGTGAGATTTTTTAAATATTCAAGACTGATCTGCTAGTGTTTTTTGCCTTTGCCACCGTCATCCAATTGCATTACCTGACGGATGGTTCCCAAAAGCAATAAGCCTAATTTGACACCTTGCCCGCTTGAGAAGGTGAATTCTTCACCTTCTTTTTCTGCGTTTTGGATTAGGAAATAGGCGATTCCTAAGCCGGTGATTGCGCCGATAAGCGCGCCAACACCAAGGGTTTTATTTTTCCATGAAGGATCAGTTTTTTCGATTTCGTTCATTCTTAGCAACTCCGTTATTTTTTACCAAAAAGTCTGCGCACACTGGCGGAAAATCCTTGCGTTTTAATAACAGGTTCTGCAAGTGAATCCGCAAAAGCTGCGATTTTCTCGCCAGCTAAATGAATATAGCCAGTGAGTTTATAGGTATAGATGGGGGTGACTTTCAGTAGTTTTGCCATCCCGTAAATCAGCCCAACTAAAATTAGCAGATTGAGAAGCAGAAAAACAATTAGTGGCAGGGATAACCAGACGGTTGAGATTGCTGACCATTTCAGGAGTGTCTCTGCGCCGCGTGTACTGGTCATCACCGAAACGGCAACGAAAATCAGCAAAATCACAATCATGGGGAAGATGATTTGCCAAAATGCTTTGCGTTTATAAGCCCGATAGGAGCTTGTTTTTTTTGCGGGAGGCGTAGTTTTCTTCATTGTCTTTATTGTAGCATATTTGGAATCTCGTTATTGCAGTAAATCGGTCGTGAAGTGAGATTATCACCTCCCGCACCCGACGCGGAATCTTATATGATCTCCAGTAAATCCCTCGCCCATGATTTTCGCCGTTTGATTGAGAGAAGCAATGTATAATCAACATCTATGCGTAAAATTTTCTGGATATTGATTGCTTTACTGACGGTAGGCTTGGTGATTTTTAGCTTTTCGGAACTGCAAACCATTGCAGATACATTAAGAAAGGCGAATTACGGCATCCTGTTGATTGCTTTGGTTGTGGAGCTTTTTTGGATCTATAACATGGGGCTGACTTTCCAGTCGCTCTACTGGTTAATGGATCTAAAAGAGAGAGCCGGGTATCTTGCCAAGTTGGCGGCGGCAACTAATTTCGTCAATATCGTGGCGCCGACTTTGGGTTTTGGCGGGATGGCGCTCTTTGTCAATCATGGCAAAAAGCGCGGACATCCTGCCGGAAAAGTAACTGCAACAACCGCGCTCTTTGTTCTGATGGATCACGGCTCTTTTATCAGCGTTTTGGCACTGGGGTTGATTGTCCTGATTCGGCGCAACAATTTAACATCCAGCGAGATTGGCGCGTCAATTTTCATGTTGCTGATTTTTTCATCGTTTTTGTCATTGGTCTTGCTCGGTGTGCACGCACCGAAAAAGCTCGGTGATGTACTTTTATCACTCGCTCGTTTTGTCAACCGGATCGTATTTCCTTTTATTCATCGTCCTCTGCTTAATGAACATCGCGCTCTTCTCTATGCAGATGAGATTGCAGAGGGGCTTAAGAATATCCGCAGCCACCCCAAACGGCTGCTAAAACCCGTCTTTTTTTCGCTGCTTAACAAAGCTTTGTTGATTTTGATCGTCATGCTGATGTTCATTGCATTTAAAGTTCCTTTCTCAACCGGCACAATTATCGGCGGGTTCTCCATCGGCTATCTTTTTCAAATTGTTTCGGTTACCCCATCCGGCGTGGGCTTCATGGAAAGCGCCTTCGCGCTCGCCTTGAAATCACTGCGTGTAAGTTGGAGTCACGCCCTAATCATCACGATGTCCTATCGGGCAATCACCTTTTGGTTTCCTCTCGCCATTGGCGCGATAGGCTTCCGCCAAATTGAAAAAGAGAACGCATGAAAGCAGAAGAAATCTACCCCGTCTTAATTTCCATCGCCATTATTATCGCCGTTGCATTTTTGCAAAGACAGAGCAAACTGGCTGCCGCCATCATCTCCACCACCCCTGTCCGTGCCGCACTCGCAATATGGGTGGTTTACGCCGCAGTCGAAGGGAATAAAGACGCAGTCGCAAAATTTAACGGCAGCGTAGCGCTCTCGCTCATTTCAACCATGCTCTTCGCCATCGGTGCATGGTGGGCAGCAAAACAAGACATGAAAATCGGCGGGATATTGCTCACAGGATATGGCGCCTGGGCAGTGGCGACGGGAATCTTATTTTTATTGCGGAAAGTTTTGGGGATAGGATAAAGTGATGCGTGAAACGTAAAACGTGAACTTTTGACTCACGCATCACGTTTCACGTCTTCACGTTTTAGGACATTAAACTTATGCCCCTTGAAAACTTACTCTCCCGCTGGCGTACGGATATTCAAACTGCTCCCAATATCTCAACTTGGCGCACCACCCCGGCGCATACCGCCAAATATGCCCCCCTCCCCAACGATTTACCGCCATCTTTAGCGGATGCCCTCCACCAACGCGGCATCGACCAACTCTACAGCCACCAATCCCAAGCATGGACACACGCCCGCGTGGGCAAAAACCTCGTTCTCGCCACCAGCACCGCCAGCGGCAAGACCCTCGCCTACAACTTACCAGTTCTAACAGAACTTGTCGAAAATCAAGAAGCTCGTGCCATTTACATTTTCCCAACAAAGGCATTAACCCAAGACCAACTTTCCAACCTTCAAACCTTCCAACTTTCAAACCTTAAACCTTCAACCTATGACGGAGACACCCCGCCGTCAAAACGCCCCGCCATCCGCCAAAACGCCCGCATTCTTTTAACAAACCCCGACATGCTCCACACAGGGATTTTGCCCCATCACACCAAATGGGAGCATTTCCTATCCAACCTGCGCTACATCGTCATCGACGAGATGCACACCTATCGTGGGGTCTTCGGCTCGCACGTTGCGAATGTCATCCGCCGCTTGAAGCGGATCGCTGCCTTTTACGGCGCAAATCCGCAATTCATGCTCACCTCGGCGACCATCGGCAACCCCGCCGAACTCGCCGAAAAGCTGATCGAAGCGCCTGTCGAACTGATCGACGAGGACGGCGCTGCGCGGGGCGAACGTCACTTCCTGATCTACAACCCGCCCGTCATCGACGAAGCCCTCGGCTTGCGCAAAAGCTCGTTGATGGAATCCATCCGTTTGGCAGGCGATTTGATTCAAAAGGATGTGCAGAGTGTGGTTTTTGCGAGGTCACGGCGAGCGGTGGAAATTATTTTGACGCAACTCAGAGAGAGGAGAGAGGAAAGAGGAAAGAATAGCGACGGCTCTTTTCTCTTTCCTCTTTCCTCCATTAGGGGGTACAGGTCAGGCTATTTACCCGCTCAAAGAAGGGCAATCGAATCTGGCTTACGAAACGGCAGCACCCGCCTCGTCGTCGCGACCAACGCCCTCGAACTCGGCATCGATATCGGTGGGCTGGGGGCGGCGCTGTTGGTCGGCTACCCGGGCGGGATCGCATCCACCTGGCAGCAGGCGGGACGGGCGGGTCGTGGCGATGACCCTGCCGTAACGATCCTCGTCGCCTCCGCAACGCCGCTCGACCAATTCCTCGCCCATCACCCCGAATATTTCTTCTCGCGTTCACCCGAACAAGCCCTCATCAACCCCGACCACCTGCTGATTTTGCTCAATCATCTGCGCTGTGCCGCCTTCGAGTTGCCCTTCAAAGAGGGCGACGGATTCGGGCGTCTCGATGCCGAGATGCTCGGGGATTTCCTCGATTTTCTCGTGGCGCAGGGCGAGTTGCATGCGTCCAGGCAGGCATATTTTTGGATGGCAGACCAGTATCCGGCGGCGAGCGTCTCGCTCCGTTCCGCATCCCCCGAAAACGTGCTTCTGCAAGTTCACGAGGGCGGCAATCCGCGCACGCTTGGCGAAGTCGATCTGGCATCCGCCACCTGGATGGTGCATCCGCACGCCGTCTACCTGCACGAGGGGCAGCAATATTTTGTGCAGTCGCTCGACCTGGAGCAAAATGTGGCGGCGCTGATCCCCGTTGCGCTCGACTACTACACCCAGCCCTTGCGCCAAACCGAAGTGACGCTTTTGCAGACCATCGAGC
>JANTFU010000199.1 GCA_024763295.1 Anaerolineales bacterium | reverse complement strand
AAAAGTTGCACACCGGCGGGGGATAAGCCAACGCGATATTCGTTCGCGCGGCGCTCTTTAGGGATGCCAATATTCATCGGAACTCCTTGTCTACATAGAAAGGAAAAGACGCCAAAGCGTCTTTTAAAGGGTTGTCTTGAATTTCTTCCAATAACGCGCCATGCCCGTTGCAGCCATGTGCAGCGGGTTGGCTAGTTCATAGGTTTCGCGCTCCTGCGGGCTGAGACCGGCAGCGTCCGCTTCGGCTTCCATTAGGGCAGCGAATTTTTTCCCCAGTTCTGCGGTGTTCGGCTCGCTCGGCATGATTTCTGCCAGCCATTTTTCTGTGGATTGGACGACTGCCAGCCCGTTCTGGATGTGCGCTTCGGCATCGTCGAAAATCCCGAAATGGGTCGGCGCAATGCGTTGGTAGCCTTTTTCGAGCAGAAGTTCGAGACTAGCTTGCCATTTACCCAAATGCAGCTCCGGCGGAACGAGCGGGAGGCGAACGTATGAGCAGCTTGGCATGCGCACCCCGCCTACGTCCCCGGAGAAAACCAGATTCCCATAACCGTAGGCAATATGATGCTCGGCATGACCGGGCGTATAGTGTGCCACGAATTCTGCATCGCCAATTTTGATCGTCTCGCCATCTTCAGGGATGTGGATTTGCGCTTCGGGGACAGCCAAAAATTCGCCCCAGAGCCGATCCATATCTTCCTGATAGATGCGTGTTGCACTGGCAATCAATTTGCTGGGATCAATCATGTGCGGCGCACCGACGGGATGCACATACACTTCCGCGCCGTGGCGTGCCAGCCAGCCCGCCGCACCCGCATGATCGAGATGGATGTGCGTTAGCAGCAGATGCGTCACATCGCTGACTTTGTAGCCATGTGCCGTAAGTCCCGCTTGCAGCCCTTCAATGGTCGAGCCGGGACCCGATTCAACGAGAATTGCCCCGCCTGAATAGGGGATGAGAAAGGATGCAATTGCATCGTGATGGTTTTGGAAGTTCAAATCAAGGGTATAGACGGTTTCTGTCATAGAAGGCTCTCTTTTGAGTGGTTGTTTTTTAGTTGCTAATATCATGAAGGGGACTTGTTTTGCCTGAATTTTTCGCATCAAGCCCCCATCCTAACCTTCCCCTAAAGGGGAAGGAATAAACTCTCCCCCTTCGGGGGAGATGTCCGCAGGACAGAGGGGGATTTGCAACGAATATCCGCATTTTTTCTGTTAATTTGCTGAATGCCCAGACAATACAGCGCCAATATTTTCACCGTTTTTGATGTGGAAAACCGGCACATTTAAGCTGCTGATTTCTGCGGCGAGTTGCGTACTGCCTGCTTCGCCGCCAAAGGACTTTGCATCCAATAATACCACCGTCGGGTAGAGATTTCGGCGCTGTAGCTCGTCGATGGCGAGACGTAATTCGGGCTTGACGCTGGGCGTAATGATGACGGCGCTGCTGCCGCCTAAAAGCTGCCCCGCCTGTGCGCGGACGAGGCTTTCGATGGGCAAAGTCTGCCCGACTTTGACAAATGCCAGCGTTTCGAGAATCTTCTCTTCTTGGCGCGTACTGTGGTCGGCAGGGATGGCGATATGAGTTTGTCCGGCGGCGATTAGTCCAACGGCGCGCCGTTCACGGGTGAAGTAATGCGCCAGCGAAGCGGCAATTGTCACACCATATTCGAGGGTCGAGGCGGGGAGTTCCGCCTCCGGTTTTTTGCCGAGCATCCAGCCGTCCCAGTGCCGACCCTCTTTCTCTTCCACGAGCGACGCCTGTGCCGGGGCGTAGGCATCCAGAAAAATCCAGACTTCCGCTTGGGGATCGTCTTCAAATTCCTTGACCATCAATTTGTCCCGCCGTGCTGATGTTGCCCAATGGATGCGGCGCAGTGCATCTCCTGGCGCATATTCGCGCACACCTGCGGCATGCGGCGTGATTCCGCTTGATTTTTTGCGCACGACTTTGCCGCCCGGTAACAATCCGGCGGGCGCAGGAAAAGAATGCAGCGGCACGAGCAGGGGCAACACCACTAATTCTGCGTTGGCGGGGAAGCTCTTGCTGCGGCGGAGCAAGCCGAGCGGGTCGTGGGTGCTAAGCGTGGTGGGACCGAGCGAAAAAGCGCCACGTTGGGTGAGCCAAGTGCGCACGAGATAGGCTTGGGTGTCACCGCGTCGAATGCCTGTGAGCAGGCGCGAGCCGGATGCAGCGGGGAGATTGCTTTTATTTTCGACCGTCAGCCAAGGGATGGGGAGCCATTTTTCGTTTTTGATTTCAAAATTTTCTTCGTAAATATCGCCCACATTGGCGCGTAGCGTGCGCGAAAGCCGTTGCAAACGCACACCGCTGAGTGAAATTCGCACCCACAGCCAGGCACCGATGAATGCCAGCGACGCCAAATAGAAAAGCCGTATGTAAACGGGAGCGCCCGTTGCGAGCATCCCTGCCAGCCCGATGAGCCAGAGGGACAGAATTAGAATACGGCTGTGTTTCATTTATGCTTGTGGGGCTTCAAAATTGCCGCCGGGGACGGGCAGGCTCAGCGCGATCTCACGCACAATCTGGTCTGCGCTCAGTTCGCGCATCCGTGCGGCGGGACCAACGATGATTCGATGTCCAAGTACAGGCACGGCGAGCGCTTTTACGTCATCGGGGAGTACATAATCGCGTCCTTGCAGGGCGGCGCGTGCTTGCGCGGTGCGGAAGAGCGCCAACGAGCCGCGTGGACTGGCACCGAGATGCACATCGCCGCTTTGACGGGTTTGCTGGGTTAGCTCGACAATATAGCGTTTGACCGGCTCGGAGACGTAAATCTGCTTAACGGCTTGGGCGGCAGCGAGTACATCTTCGTTGCTGGCGACGGATTCCAACGCGTCAAGCGGATGTCGGGTTTGCTGCCGTTCAAGGATTTGAATTTCGCTCATCAGGCTGGGATATCCCAACGCAAGATGCAGTAGAAAGCGATCTAGTTGTGCTTCCGGCAGCGGGAAGGTGCCTTCGTATTCGATGGGATTTTGGGTTGCCAGCACCATAAAAGGTTTCGGCAAAATATGTGTCACGCCATCGACCGTGACCTGATGCTCTTCCATCGCTTCGAGCAGCGCGGCTTGGGTTTTGGGCGTGGCGCGATTAATCTCGTCTGCCAAAATGATTTGCCCTAAAATCGGTCCCGGGCGGAATTCAAATTTGCGATTTTCCTGATTGTAAATTGAGACGCCGGTCACGTCGCTGGGAAGCATATCGGGCGTGAACTGGATGCGATTAAACACTGCATCCACTGATTTGGCGAGGCTGCGCGCCAGCACTGTTTTGCCCACACCGGGCACGTCTTCAATTAAAATATGTCCCTGCGAGAGTAGCCCAATCACAATTAATTCGAGTGCGGGGCGCTTGCCGACAATCACTTTTTCAAGGTTGGATGTAATCTTTTTGCCGAATTCTTGTAGATTCATGAGTTACCCTTTGATAAAAATTTCATAAATACACGCTCTGATTGTAAGGTTTTTCAGCGCATGGGGCAAGTCATGCTATCTTGAAACCATCTTTGCAGAGTAGTGTTTTTCTATAATAGTGGCTTGCTTGCAATTTGCATCTGCCTCGTGTATTCTTGAAATCGTAAAACTCGCTGTTTTGTGTATCATCACTACGGTAAATTATGGAAAATCAAAACATTAACTCATCCCCGCGTTGGACTTCAACAACCAAGCTCGTTGTCGCCCTAACCGTGATTGTGATTTTTTCCGCGCTGTTGATCCGTTTTCAGGCGCTTATCATTCCGGTTGCGTTGGCATTTATTTTTGCATATCTCTTTCAGCCGCTTGCAGCGCTGATTAATCGTGTGCCGAAAATTTCGTGGCGGTTGGCGGTTGGTATTACCTATATTCTCGTTATACTCATCCTTGCCTCGTTGCTAACTTTGAGTGGCTGGGGCATCGTGACCCAAACCCAAAGTTTAATCCGGCTTTTGCAGAGCAGCCTCGACGAAATCCCGGCGCTGTTAAATAACGCGGCGCTTTGGATCACGGAAACCGCTCGCAACCTGCCCTTCCCTGTTCCCATTGACCTCAGCAATCTTGATTTTCAAACCCTCGCGCAGGAATTGCTTGCGTATATCCAGCCGCTTCTGGGCACTACCGGTCAACTGCTTGGTTCTTTGGCGGGTAGCGCTGCCGGTTTTGTGGGCTGGTTTGCCTTTATCATGCTGATCTCTTTCTTCATTCTGTCCGAGAGTGGTGGCTTGCGTGAAAACCTACTCAAATTTGAGATTCCAGGCTATCAGGATGATATTAATCGCTTGAGTAAAGAGCTTGGTCGTATTTGGAATGCCTATATTCGTGGGCAAATGATTGTTTTTTCGCTGGCGTTTATTTTCTATTTCTTTGTACTCACGGTCTTGGGGGTGCGCTACGCCGTCGGCTTGGCACTTTTGGCGGGACTTTCCAAGTTTTTGCCCTATATCGGTCCTGCGATTGTTTGGGTGGTTCTGCTTACCGTCAGCTACTTTCAACCGTATAAAATCTTCGGCATGGATCCGCTCGCTTATACTTTATTGGTATATCTGGTCGCCTTAGTTTTTGACCAAATCCTCGATGGACTGATTACTCCGCGTGTTTTGGCGAATGCGCTTAGCGTTCACCCTGCCGCAGTGCTAACTTCTGCGTTCATTTTTGCCGACCTGATTGGCATTCTCGGCATCATTATCGCTGCGCCCATGTTGGCAACGACAATTCTTTTTGGACGCTATATTATGCGGAAGATGTTTGATCTCGATCCTTGGGAAGGTTTGGAACGTCGACAAGCCGCCCCGCCGTTGAAGATATTGGAAACGGTACGCACATTGGTTGGCAGGCTTCCGTTATATAAAAAAGCTGCCCAGCCCGAAGCTGAGTCCGCCAACGCCGCGCCCGAAGAGAGG
>JANTFU010000198.1 GCA_024763295.1 Anaerolineales bacterium | reverse complement strand
AGCAAAGTCATGGGGCTGGATTCTGCCGAACTCGGCTATCCATTGAATGGGGATGAATCGATTAAAATTTCATCCCGTAAATAGTCAGGGGTATAATGGGCGCGTATTGTGTATTGCATAATATTTTGACTCATTCACCTTAGGAGGCTCCGATGAATTTACCTGAATATGTTTATTTTCGTGGCGAAGTTCGCCGTTATATGGATGTCCAATTTGGTTTGCTGACCCATGCGCTGAATTACGGCACGGGCGCGTTTGGCGGTGTGCGCGCGTACAAGAATGAGCAGAGCGGTAAGCTCTTTTTGTTCCGCCCGCTGGATCACTATAAACGCTTTTTGAATTCAGCCAAAATGTTGCTGATGGATTTTGATGAAACGCCGGAAAGTATGACGCAGCATACGGTCGATTTGATTAAGAAGAGCGGTTACAAGGAAGATGTGTATATCCGCCCGCTGGCGTTTGTCTCGGAAGAGATAATCGGTGTGAAACTGCACGACGTGCGCTCGGATTTCGGGATTGTGGCGGTGCCTTTTGGAAAATACGTCTCGAATGACACCAACGCGCATGTGACCATTTCTTCGTGGCGACGGCTGGATGATAACTCGATTCCTGCGCGTGGCAAGATTACGGGCGCTTATGTGAGTTCGGCGTTTATCAAGACCGACGCTGTGCGCTCCGGTTTTGACGAGGCGCTCGTGCTGACTGTTGATGGGCATCTGTCTGAAGGCAGCGCTGAAAATCTCTTCATGGTGCGGGATAATGTGCTTTACACACCGCCTGTAACGGATAATATCCTTGAGGGCATTACGCGCCGTTCAATCATGGAAGTGGCTGAAAAAGAACTCGGTGTAAAGGTTGTTGAACGTCTGATTGATCGCACCGAAGCCTATATTTGCGACGAACTCTTTATGACCGGCACCGCCGCGCAAGTGACGGCAATTACCAAAGTCGATCATCGTCCCGTTGGCAGTGGCGAGATGGGACCAATCGCGGCTCAATTGCGCGAACTTTTCTTCGGCATTGTGCGCGGCGAAAATGAGAAATACGCCCACTGGAATTACGAAGTGAAATAACTTATTTCTCCGTTCTCCAAAATGCAAAGCATGACTCCACTGAAAAAACCGAGTTTTTTCGAACAAAGCAAGAAAAACTTCCCACTTTGTCGTCTTAGAACGATTATTTAAGGGACAACGCATTAAAAAACTCGGTTTTTAACGCGCATCCCCTCCATTTTCGGAGAGCGTTGACCTTTTTGCAGTAGAGTCAAAGCATGAAATTTTTGGGAAAACTGGGAAGGTTGTTAAACAAAAAAACACCGAGTGTTGTCAAAACACTCGGTGTTTCTTTTATCAAAGCCGCTTAGCGTACTTTCTTGAAACGGATGAGTACCAGATTTTCGTTACACTCTGCCGAAGTGTTGAAATAAATCTTGTCAGAGAGCGGCAAACCGGCTTGGTCGAAAAGGCGAATATATAATGTTTCGTTTGAGGGAATTGGTGCTTCGCCTAAAACCAATTCGAAGCCGGAACGCCCGTAAGCAGTAGCAATACCGGAGAGCGTGACGGAATCAACGGTTTGTCCCAGCAACTCGCCCTGAATGCGCACTGCCACGCCTACCAGCGGGCTTTTATCCATATCTTCGATTGTGCCGCCTACACCGAGCCAGTTACAACCTGCGTCGGGATGGATGATCGTACTGTCGATATATTGGATGTCCGCTTCAAAGGGCAAACCGGGCGTGGCAGTTGCGGTTGGCGTTATTGGCGTAGCTGTCGGCTCAAAGAGTACGATTGGCGTATTGGTCGGAATCGGCGTGAATGTTGGGCGTGGTGTATTCGTGAGCGTTGGCTGAATGGTTGGGGTTGGGGTCCACAACTCGCCTAATGGCTGTGGCGTAATGGTCGCAGTGGGAATAATCACCGGTGGAATCGGTGTGTCCGGGGGGAGCGGATTCATTGCCGTGTAGGGATTGAGAAAAACCAGCAAGAAATAGCCGCCCAAGCAAACGGCGCCAATCAAAAGCAAGATCGAAAAAATATCCAGCGTATCGATCTTGGTGCGCTCTTTTACCGGAGTCTCTTCTTCCTCTTCAGCAAAAATATCGTCGTTAAAGTCATAATCGGTCATAGAACACTCTCCATCCAATCAATGGATTTATTCCTCTATTGTACTCGCTTCACGCTTGGTTTGTAGCCAATCGAGCAGCGCTTTTTCCTGCAGGCTGAGTAAAGCGTCAGGCGCTAACGCACGTTCTTCCTTCTCTAAAACAGTGATGATATGAAATCCAACTTCTGTTTCGATAATATCGCTCACTTGCCCAATGCCGAGCGAAAACGCCGCGTCTTCTATGGCGGGTTCTAACAAATAACCGCGTGGAAACCAGCCCAAATCGCCATTGGTTTTCGGATCATACGCCGAAGCCAAATCGCCAAAATCAGCACCTGTTGCCAGTTGGTCAGCAACTTTTTGGGCAGTTTCAAGATTATAGAGCAAAATTTGTTGGGCGTGTACCTGCTCGGCAGTACCAGACAAATTTGCAAGGATATTGTCACGCATCCAGGCGGCTTCTGCGGCACGTTTTAGGGATGAACGGAACGATTCGCTCGTGTACCCGTGGCTTGCTTGCCAAGTGGATAAAGCTGCCTCGCCCCCAACATCCGCCGCTAAATCGGCGATCCGCGCATCGAGTTCGGCATCCGTAAGCTGATAACCAGCTTCAGCAGCCCCTTGCGCGAGCAACGTCTGGTCAATCATGTCATTCAGCACGGTCTCACGCGCAACATCGTCGGCAATGGTGTTGCCCAGCGCGGTCTGTGCTGCCTGATAGCGGGCAAGCTCGGCATCGAATTCTTCGAGCGGGATGACTTCACCGTTGACGGTTGCCACTGCGGGGACATTTGTCGGTGTCGGGCTTTGGGACGGGGCAACAGTTTCTTCAACGGGAGCAAGTGTCGGGTCAGGCGCGACCGGCGCATTCCCGCTTCCGCAGGCGGTTAGGCTTAGGATGGTCAGCAGGGCTAAGAAAAGGTAGCCAATCGGGTGTCTTTGTAATTGGTTTAACATCGCGCAGATTATACCTTAGTACACAAAAAGACCTGACAGGTTTTCAAAACCTGTCAGGTCTGCTAAAACTTCTTGGATATTCGGCTTAGTACATGCCGCCCATGCCACCAGGAGGCATCGCGGGGGCTGCCGGGGCTTCTTCGGGCACGTCGGTAATCAGGGCTTCGGTGGTCAGGATCATCGCAGCGATGGAAGCAGCGTTTTCGAGCGCGCCGCGCGTAACTTTGGCGGGGTCGATGACGCCTGCGGCGATCATGTCTACATATTCATCGGTGATGACGTTGTAACCGGTCTTGGGGTCTTCTGCGCGGCGGACGGTGTCGACGATGACAGAGCCGTCTTTGCCAGCGTTTTCAGCAATCTTGCGCATCGGCACGGAGAGCGCTTTGGCAACGATGTTGATGCCGGTTTGCTCGTCTTCGTTATCGCCTTTGAGACCTTCGAGGGCGGCTGCGCCGTTGATGAGTGCGACACCACCACCAGGAACGATGCCTTCTTCGACGGCAGCGCGGGTAGCGGAGAGGGCGTCTTCAACGCGGTGTTTCTTTTCTTTGAGTTCGGTTTCGGTGGCTGCGCCAACGCGGATGATGGCTACGCCGCCGCTGAGTTTAGCGAGACGTTCTTGCAGTTTTTCACGGTCGTAGTCGCTGGTGCTCTTTTCGATTTCAACGCGGATTTGTTCAACGCGACCTTTGATCTGGTCAGGATCGCCTTTGCCGCTGACAATGGTGGTGTTCTCTTTGTCGGAGACAACTTTTTCGGCGCGACCGAGGTCTTCGAGGGTTGCGGTTTCGAGTTTGCCGCCGGTTTCTTCAGAGATAACGGTACCGCCGGTCAGGATGGCGATGTCGTGCATCATGGCTTTGCGGCGATCACCAAATCCGGGAGCTTTGACAGCCAAAACATTCAGCATACCGCGCAGTTTGTTGAGAACCAAGGTTGCGAGGGCTTCACCGTCGATGTCTTCAGCGAGGATAACGAGTTCACGTTTGCCAACTTGAATCAGTTTTTCAAGCAAGGGAACCAAATCTTGAGCGGAAGAAATCTTCTTTTCGTGAATCAGGATGTAGGGGTCTTCGATGACAGCTTCCATGCTGTCGGAGTCGGTGATGAAGTACGGGGAAAGGTAACCACGATCAAACTGCATACCTTCAACGTATTCGGTCTCGAACTGCAAACCTTTGGATTCTTCAACGGTAATAACGCCATCGTTGCCGACTTTGTCCATGACATCAGCGATCAACTCGCCGATCATGCGGTCCTGCGCAGAGATGGAAGCGACATTGGCGATTTCTTCTTTGGAAGAAAGTTCAATTGCCAGTTCGCTGATCTTGCCAGCCACAGCGTGGGCGGCTTTTTCGATGCCGCGTTTGAGCAGCATAGCGTTTGCACCGGCAGCCAGAGTTTTCAGACCTTCGGTAACAATGGCATGTGCCAAAACGGTCGAAGTGGTGGTGCCGTCACCGGCGATGTCATTGGTTTTAGTGGCAGCTTCCTTGAGCAATTGTGCGCCCATATTCTGGAAGGGGTCTTCAAGTTCAATCTCTTTTGCAACGGTCACACCGTCGTGGGTAACGGTGGGGGCGCCGAATTTGCGGTCAAGCGCAACATTGCGCCCTTTGGGACCAAGCGTCGTGGAAACGGCGTTGGCGAGTACGTCAATACCTTCTTTAAGGCTGCGACGTGCTTCTTCTGAAAAAACGAGTTGTTTAGCCATTGGGTAAATCCTCCAAAAAGAATTAATTAGTTTTCTAGGTTTTCAATGATGGCGAAGATCTCTTCTTCGCGCAACATCAGTAAGGTTTTGCCGTTATGCTTGATGGTTGAGCCGCCGTAGCGTGAGAAAACAATCTGGTCGCCAACC
>JANTFU010000197.1 GCA_024763295.1 Anaerolineales bacterium | reverse complement strand
AAGTCGGTTAGGTAGACAGTGCCTTCATCGTCCACCATCACGTTTGCAGGCTTAATATCACGGTGTACGATCCCTTGCCGATGTGCATAATCTAGTCCTACACAGATCTGATGCATGATTTTGAGTGCGTCTATATAAGAGAGTTTCCCCTGCTGTAAAATATCTTGCAGTGTGCCCCCCTCAAGGTAACGCATTGCCATATAGGTAACGCCGTCATTGCTGCCAAAATCATAAACGGGGAGAATGTTTCGGTGTTCAAGCCTCGCAATGGTTCGTGCCTCGCGAATAAAGCGTTGGCTAAAATCCGGGTCTTGCGAATGCTGTAACGGGAGTACTTTAAGTGCAACAAAACGCTCCATGGATTGTTGATAGGCTTTATATACGGTCGCCATTCCGCCTTTACCGGCTTGTGAAATAATGCGATATGAACCTAAAATGGTGTTTTCTTGAGTTGGGGGCATAAAATATTTCCCTAAAAGTATGAACGGTGACTTTCAGGGTAGTATACCAAAAAGGCTTAGCGAAGTTCCCTTTCTGGACGAGAGCAATTCTCAATATGATTTCATATGACTCCGCGAGAAGCATGCTTCTGCGACGAAGCGGTCTCATTGTGAGGAGATTGCTTCGTCGGAAGTGCATCCTCCTCGCAAATTCATCCAAATTGAGAATCGCTGTCTGGATGAAAGCCTCAGCACAGTTTGCCTTTTGACCGCGTAAAAAGTAAAATAAAAGCAGTTTCCCAACACTCTTTTCGGAGGAAAATATGGACTATACAGGCTTATTGATCGGTGTATTAACTGGCGGTTGTTTTGTAACGATTTTTTTAGGGGTTGGAATTTTCATGTTGGTTAAGCATTTTCAGGGCAAGAAGAAGTCCGAAGAGAGCCAAGCTTGGTCTGCAACAACGGGACAGGTGACACAATCCTATGTGCGCGAATCGCAAAGCTATGATAGCGAAGGGTATCTCACCACATCTTATTACCCCGAAGTGCGTTACACCTATCAGGTAATGGGCGCAGCGTACAGCGGCGATAAAATCTCTTTTGGCGGGAGTGTTGGTGGCAGTCGTAAAAAAGCGCAAGAAGCGATTGCGCAATATCCGGCAGGGAAGACGGTTCCAGTTTATTATGATCCGAACAACCCTGAAGATGCCGTCATCGAGCGGAAAATGGGGAATAAAGGCTTTCTGATTGCCGGTATTGTCTTTACGCTGATTGGCGCTGGGACAGCCTGTGTGGGTGGGATTATCGCGCTCTTGGCGTTGATGAATTGATGCCCTGAGATTGAAATCTCAGGCTGATACGGGCGGTTTGCTTAAAGCAGACCTGAGCTTGTTCAGCAAATAAATGCTTTCGTTCGCTTTCTAAAGTCAAGGTTGTCTATACGCCTTGACTTTTTGCTTGCGCGGATTTATGATAAACCTAACCCCAAAGATATATTTAGTATATTCAAAATATGAAAAAAAATAAAAAATATCTTCCCGTCGAGATTTATAAAATGTTCGACATCTCCAAAAGCACTCTCTTCCGCTGGGAAAAAGAAGAGGGCTTTCCACCGTTAGAGCGCGGCGATAACGGCGAGCGCCAATACGATCAAAACCATGTTCGCTGGATCGGCGAGAAAAAGGTCGCGCGGCTCAAACGTCAGTATCAATTTGCCATCAAAGCCGAAGACCTCGAGCGCATGGAAGAAATCCTGACCCTGCTTACCAAATATAAGGTGCTCTACCTCGAAGACCCGACCGGTTTGGATGAACTCCCATTCCACGAATACGACGAAGAAACGCTCAAAGCCCTGCTCCAAAAAGCGACCGAGTACGAGAGTAGCGATCCCGCTTTTCAGGCGATTATTCGCGCGGTTTATAAGCAAACGGTCAGCGATGACGTCTAAAGATACCGCCCTCGCCTCTGAAGAAGAGCGCATTCGCACATTTTTAGACATCTTCGCCGAATCATCGGGGCTGCCCATCGGCATTTACGAAAAGCAGGCTGGCGAATGCGTCGGTATTTTCTCGCAGCACAACGAAGCCCTTTACGAAGGGCATTGTCGCTTTATTCAGCGTTTGCCCGGCGGACGCGAAAGATGCAAAGCGGACGAGATGCGTCGTGCTCGTGAAGCGCGCGAAACCCATACGGCAGGATTAACAATGTGCCACGCCGGAATTTACAACTACGCCGTGCCGGTCGCGTTGGACGGTGAAGTCAAAGCTGTGATTTTATACGGGGAGTTGCGGCTTGCTGAGGACACCCACGAAGCCCAATCTCGGCAGCGGCACGAGGAAACGGTAGCCGCCCTCGGTCTGGATGCCGACCAAGCTGCCACGCTCGAAAAGCTGCGGGTGGAGACAAAAGTATATAGCAAGGGCGAATTCGCGCATCTTCAATCCACGTTGCCGCGCGTTGCCGAGTGGCTTTATCAAATTTTCAAGGATGAAGAGAAGGCGCGCTATCATATCGAAAAAATCACACACGAAATCCAAACCCGCATCCAGGGCATTCTAAATGCCGAAAATTTGCTGCTCGAATTTGATTTTTTGAACAAACGCGACCTAAAACGCGGTATTCACGAGATCATCAACAGTGCTGAAGCGCTGGCGACGGTGGTCAATAATTTGGGCAAGTTTCAGCGCGAATATCGTTTTCGACGCCAGCGGCTGGAGACATTGCTCGTCGAATCGAAGCGGATTTATGCCGCAGAAGCCAAGCGCAAATATGTGGATGTCAAAATCGAGTTGGAGAAGGTGGACGGGCGCGATGCTTTTGTGGAAGTTTCACGCGAGCATTTGCAGTTGGCATTGAATAATTTGATGCACAACGCCATCAAATATTCGTTTCGCGGTGCGCCCGGACGCGAACGCTTTGTGCAGATTGCAGGCAAAAACGAGGGTGATTTTTACTCGCTGAGCTTTGAGAATTATGGCGTGGGCATTTTGCCGCATGAATTGAACAGCTTGATTTTTGATGAAAATTATCAGGGCAAGTTGACCGATGGCGAATATCGTACCGGTTCGGGCAAAGGACTCTTTTTTGTGAAGCAAGTTTTAGAAGAACATCATGGCAGCATTGAAGCCTTTTGCAAGCAAATGAGCGATGACCCTTCGCCGGAGGGACAGCCGCATTTAGTCCGTTTTATGGTTAGATTACCCTTTAAGCAACCGGAGAAAACAGAATGAGTAAATTAGCGAAAAAAATTGTTTGGATCGAAGACGATACCAATATTATTAATGACGTTGTGCGCCCGTTGGAGCGCAGCGGCTACCAGATCGAGCGTTTTTATACCGTGCGCGAAGCGTTGGATAATTTGGATACCCTGAAAGCCTGCGACTTAATCTTGTTGGATTTAATCATCCCGCTTGGTGGGGCGGCAGAACCTGTGGGGCATTACCCCGGCATGTATTTGCTGCGCACCTTCCGCGAGAAATATGCGCTAGAGCAGCCGGTGATCGTTTTAAGTGTGGTTGCGGATGCGGAGGTTTTTCAGGACTTGAAAAGCCTCGGTGCAGAGATCGAGAATAAGCCGATCTTGCCCTCTAAATTAAAAAGATTGGTGGAGGAAGTTTTGGGAATTGATGAATAAGTGCCGTAAGGCTTACAGTTGTGTCTGAGGGAAAGAGGTGAGAGGAAAGATGGCGTAAAGACTTCTTTCCTCTCACCTCTTTCCTCGTTTTATCTTATTGACCCGCCTCCTAATCCTTGCTATCATCCCCCCATGAAATTTCCCCGTTTGCGTGAAAATCTGCGCCAGCTTGCGCTTTGGCTAACACCCGGCTTGGGTGTCAAGCGTTGGTTGGGATTGGTGCTGGGCGGCATCACACTGCTCGGTGTCGGTTTGGCGTATTTCTTGCTGGATTTTTATCGCACGGCGCCCGAAACTTGGTGGCTGCCGGCGCTCTCTTTTGCCGCCCTGCGCTTTTTACCGCGTCCGTTGCGCGTGTTGTTTTTTGGCGGTATCGGTGTTGGAATGGTCGCTTATGGGCTTTGGGGCTTAAATCACACCCTTTTGCAGCCCTTTTTGCGCCCCGGCAAAGCGATTGTCGATGAGTTGAGTCGCTACCGCCAACAAAAACGCGGTCCGCGGATTGTGGTTATCGGTGGCGGGCATGGACTATCCACGCTGTTGCGCGGACTAAAAAAACATAGCCACAACCTGACAGCCGTCGTCACCGTTGCGGACGATGGCGGTTCGTCGGGCAAATTGCGCGAGAGCATGGGCATTCTCCCGCCGGGGGATATTCGTAATTGTCTGGCAGCCCTCTCTAACGATGAAGCGATGATGACGCAGCTCTTCCAATATCGCTTTAGCGAAGCCGATGGCTTGGGCGGGCATTCCTTTGGCAACCTTTTCATCTCGGCGCTCAGTAATATCACCGGTTCGTTCGAGGAAGCGGTTGCCGAGTCGGGGCGCGTATTGTCTGTCCACGGGCGCGTACTGCCCTCGACGCTGCACGATGTCAAGCTGGTTGCCGATATGTCCCTGCCGCATTCCGCCTACCAAGTGCGGGTGGAGGGCGAAAGCCGCATCCCCGAGTTTCGCGGGCGCGTGCAGCGCATCTGGCTTGAACCCGACGATGCCGCCGCCTTCCCGCCGGTCATTAAAGCGCTCTTGGCGGCAGATGTAATCGTCATCGGTCCCGGCAGTCTTTACACCAGCATCCTGCCGAATTTGCTCGTCAAAGATGTGGTTGCAGCCGTGCGTGCCAGCCGTGCGTTGAAACTTTTTGTTTGTAATGTGGCATCACAAAAGGGCGAAACCGATGCTTATACTTGTTACGACCATCTCGCCGCGCTCGAGGCGCATGTTGGTAAAAATTTAATCGAGTTAATCATTGCCAATGACACCCATGATGAGCATTTACCCGCTGACTCGGCTTGGGTTGATGTTGGGGATGAGCTTTCCGGTGACCGCCGCCTGTATACCGCCAATCTAATCGATCACGAGCATCCTT
>JANTFU010000196.1 GCA_024763295.1 Anaerolineales bacterium | reverse complement strand
TTGCCGTCGAAAGTGAATTGGGCAAAGGGGCAATGTTCATCATTGAGCTTCCCGCTAAAAACTGAAAGGATTTTCCATGAAACTACTCTCCTTCGATATCGAAATCTCAAAAGTGATCGATAATTTTTCTGGCGATTTATTCAAGCACAGCCCGCTAGGCATCTCGTGTGCGGCGGTTGCGCATGATGAAGTCAAATTTTGGCAAGGTGTACCGCAACTGACGAAAGAAGAAAACCAGCAAATGGTGCGTGATCTAATGGACTATAAAGACGCGGGCTACACCATTGTCACATGGAACGGTTGCGGCTTCGACTTTCGTCTCTTGGCAGAAGAAAGTGGCATGGTGGATGAATGCGCGGCGTTGGCGATTGACCATGTAGACTTGATGCTCTTGGTAACCTTCAACAAAGGCTGGTATCTGGGCTTGGACAAAGCGCTGAACGGCGCGGGCATCGGCAGCAAAGTGCATGAAGTCAAACTGAAGAGCGGGGAAACACTGCATGATATGAACGGCGGTATGGCTCCTGAGCTTTGGGCAAAGGGCGAACACGATGCCGTTTTGACCTATTTGCGCGGCGACGTGGAGCAAACTCTGGCGCTGGCAAAGAATGTCCAGAAAACGCGCAAAATCCGCTGGTTGAGCGGACGCGGCAAACCGCAGTCGGTTGCTGCACCAAAATTACTGACGGTGCGAGAGTGTTTCTCGCTGCCTGAACCCGATGTCTCGTGGATGGATAATCCGCCCACGCGCGAGAGTTTTGTGCAGTGGATTCCCGATTGGGAGCGGAAGGTTTTGGGGAGATTGTTTTAATTTTCGTTTTCTTTGTGTTTTGGGAGGAAAGAAGAAAGAGGAAAGAAAACAATTTCTTTCTTCTCGCCTCTTTCCTCTATAAAGATTTCAGAAAAAAGGCATCCTATTCTCCACAACCCTGTGCTATAATACCGCCCATGTTGACCTACGCAATCTTCAACGATAATAATAACGATAATGATAATTCGACCGACAGGCGTCGGGACGGGTAGCGATGGCTGCCTGAGTACGAATTCATTTTCGGACAAACCCTTCGCCCAAAGCTGAAAGAGCTAAGGGCGATTTTCTTTTTAGGATAAAACTAACCGCCAAGACGCGGAGAACGCCAAGATTTTTAAAATTGCCAAGAAAAAACTCTAAATCTTGGCGTCTTGGCGGTTCAAAAAAACGGAGGAACTTATGTATAAAACTCATACTTGTGGCGAATTACGCCCCTCCCATGTCGGTGAGACCGTCACGCTCGCGGGCTGGGTACACAACTTCCGCAATCACGGCGGGGTGACTTTCATCGATTTGCGCGACCGTTTCGGCATCACGCAGATCGTCGGCAACCCCGAAGTGAACGAGGAACTCGCTGCCCTGAAAGCTGCCCGCTCGGAGTGGGTCTTGCAGGTGACGGGCGAAGTGCGTAAACGCATTGAAGGCGCTGAAAACCCAAATCTCTGCACGGGCGAAATCGAAGTGGATGTAAAACACGTCAAGGTTTTAAACAAAGCCAAGATGCTGCCCATCCTGATCAACAAAGACGAAGAGATTGACGAAAATCTGCGCCTGAAATTCCGCTATCTCGATTTGCGCCGCGAAACGATGAAGCGCAATCTCGAACTGCGCCACAAGACGATTAAGTTCATCCGTGATTATCTTGATAACCAAAAATTCCTTGAAGTGGAAACCCCGATTCTCTTCAAATCTACGCCCGAAGGCGCGCGAGATTATCTCGTCCCCTCACGCCTTCACCCCGGACAGTTTTACGCCCTGCCACAATCGCCGCAACAACTCAAGCAGATGCTGATGGTCGGCGGCGTGGAGCGTTATTTTCAGGTGGCGCGCTGCTTCCGTGACGAAGATCAGCGCGGCGACCGTCAGCCTGAGTTCACGCAGCTTGATATAGAGCTTTCTTTCGTCGAGCGTGATGATATTATGGCGCTGGCAGAGGGCATGTTTACCGAGTTGGTCGCCAAAGTCGTCCCTGAAAAGCGGGTTTTCCAAACGCCCTGGCCCCGTATCACATATAGTGAAGCGATGGAACGCTTCGGCAAGGATAATCCCGACATCCGTTTTGGGCTGGAGTTGGTTAATATCGGCGATTTGGTGGCTGAATGCGGCTTTGGCGTCTTCGAGAACACCATCAAAGCGGGCGGCGAGGTGCGTGGGATCAATGCCAAAGGCTTGGGCGACTATTCCCGCAAGAAAATTGATGCGCTCACCAAATACGTCAAAGAGAACGGCGGCGCAAAAGGGCTGGCGTACATCGCCCTGACCAGTGACGGGCAGATGCGCTCATCGTTCGCCAAGTTCTTAACGGAAGATGTCAAGGATGCGATCCTTAAACGGATGGATGCCGAGACTGGCGATCTCCTGCTTTTCGTCGCCGACCAAGCCGAAACCACGTTCGAATCGCTCGGTCGTCTGCGTGTCCACTTGGGCGATTTGCTCGGTCTGCGTGATCCCAACGTGCTCGGTTTCTGCTGGGTGATCGACTTCCCCTTTGTCTTCTGGAACGAGGACGAAGAGCGCTGGGACCCGTCCCATCATCTTTTCACCTCCCCGATGACCGAAGACATCCCCATGCTTGAGACGGACACCGCCAAAGTGCGTGGGCAGCAGTACGACATGGTGCTGAACAACTACGAAGTCGGCGGCGGCTCGATCCGTATCCACGACGGCGAGTTGCAGCAGCGTGTTTTCGAGCTGATCGGGCTTGACCCCGACGTGGCAAAAGAGCGTTTTGGGCACATGCTCGAGGCTTTCAGCTACGGCGCACCCCCGCACGGCGGCATCGCCATCGGCATGGATCGTCTCGTGATGCTGCTCGCCGATGCGCCCAATATCCGTGAGGTGATCGCCTTCCCGAAAAACCAGCACGCCCGTGACGTGATGGGTGATGCGCCCTCGCCGGTGGAAGATCAGCAACTGGTAGAATTGCATATTGATATAAAAGAAGGTATTTAGGAATCAGGCAATTAGGTATCAGGAATCAGGTAATCAGGGATTAGGTGGCGGGCAGCCCAATACCCAATCCCGATTTACCCAATTACCTGATCTAAAGGAGCAATAATGGCACTCGTAAAAATTTCAGACCTTTCAAAACACGAAGACAAAGAAGTCACCATTCAAGGCTGGGTTTATAAACGCACGGGCAAGGGCAAGCTCTCCTTTTTGCTCATCCGTGACGGCTCCGGCTTTGCGCAATGTGTCGCTTTTAAAGGCGATTTGGATGAAGAGACTTTCGATGAAATCAAGCGGATTCCGCAGGAATCATCGGTCGTGATTACAGGAACCGTGCGGAAGGACGAGCGTGCCCCCGGCTTGCCCGGCGGCTACGAACTTGGGATCAGCGCCTTTAGCGTGGTACAAGCCGCCCAAGACGATTACCCGATGGCGTTAAAAGAGCATGGTGTTGATTTTGCGCTGGATAACCGCCACCTGTGGCTGCGCATGCCCAGCCAGTGGGCAATTTTGCGTGTGCGGGCGACTGTTGTCTCCGCTATCCGTGAATGGCTCGATGACAACGGCTTCACCCTGATGGACACCCCCATCCTGACCCCCGCCGCCGCCGAAGGGACAACGACTCTCTTCGAGACCGAATATTTCGACGAAGGCAAAGCCTATCTCGCCCAAACGGGACAGCTCTACAACGAAGCAAATATCTTCTCCTTTGGCAAAGTCTACTGCTTTGGTCCCACCTTTCGGGCTGAAAAATCCAAAACCCGCCGCCACCTGACCGAGTTCTGGATGGTCGAACCCGAAGCCGCCTTTGTTGACCTCGAAGAATTGATGGAAATCGAAGAACAGTTCGTCAGTCACATCGTCAAGCGTGTGCTCGAAAAGAATCGTCCCGAACTCGAATCGCTGGGACGTGACATCTCCGCCCTTGAAAAAATTCAAGCGCCCTTCCCCCGTATTTCTTACGACGATGCGGTGGCTAAAATCAAAGAACTCCAAGCCGCCACCGAAGACCCCGAAGAAGCAGCATTTCTCGAAATCGAATGGGGCATGGACTTTGGCGGCAGGCACGAAACCGTCCTGACCCAACAATTCGATAAACCCGTCTTCGTCTACGGCTACCCGACCGAAGTGAAAGCCTTCTACATGGAACCCTGGCCCGACCGCCCCGAAGTCTGCAAGAGCGTTGACTTGCTTGCGCCCGAAGGCTACGGCGAAATCATCGGCGGCTCCGAACGCATGTCCGACCCCGATTTGCTGCTAAGTCGCATCCACGAGCATGGACTGCCTGAAGAAGCCTTCAAATGGTATCTCGACCTGCGCCGCTACGGCTCGGTTCCACACTCAGGCTTCGGCATGGGTGTTGAACGCACCGTCGCCTGGCTCTGCGGCACCGAGCATATCCGTGAGGCGATCCCGTTCCCGAGGACGATTAAGCGGGTTTATCCGTAAAGTTTTACGAACGTCAAAGACCACAAAAGTTTTGAAGGCTTTTGTGGTCTTTTTACTAAAACGGAATGTGAAGGACTAGATATGAAAAAACGCATCCTAATATTTACAGGGCTATCTCTTCTTGTGTTGTTCATGGCTTTCTACACATACGATATAGCGAGAAAGCCTCGGTTGGTCACAATAACTGACCTAATCTATGCGCCAGAAAAATACGACGGCAAAAGTATCCAAACAGAAGGTATTTATGTTAGCAGTTTTGAAGTTTCAGCTTTGGGAAGATTAACCTACAAACAAGGTGATTCACTTTTCCTAACTGAGCCAACAATATGGATTGAATCAACCACGATTGAAACAAAAAGCGATTGCTTTACTACAGGCTTCTACGACATCGCAGAGTTTTGCGTTGTCACTGTGCATGGAATTTTTGAATATGGGGAGGGATATGGTCATATGGGTCAATACAAATACCAGATACGAGAAGAGTGAGCTTAGCCATGAATTTCATCAAGAGCCTGC
>JANTFU010000195.1 GCA_024763295.1 Anaerolineales bacterium | reverse complement strand
AAAAAAGCCTATAAACTTTTAAACAATCAACCTGAAACCCGCCACTGATTGCACCGATTTTCACGGATTTCAAACACATTTTTCTGTGAAATCCGCGAAATCTGTGGCAAGAAACAACTCGCTGGACTAATCCAAAACTCAGGTTATAAAAAAACTGCCCGAATTCGAGCAGCTTTTTTATTGAGCGAGAAGAAATTATCCAAGCAACTTGCGGACTTCTTCGAGTTGTCCGGCGCTGCCGAGCTTTTCATTCTTGGCGGCGATGAAGTTGGCGTATTCTGCCATGAAGACTTTTCCGGGCGGGCGCAGGTCGAAGTTTTCGGGATGGTCGCGGAAGAATTCACGGTGTACGCGGGTCCAGACCAAGCGTCCATCGGTATCGATGTTGATTTTCGTCACACCCAGTTCGGCTGCGCGGCGGAACTGGTCCGCATCCACACCTTTGGCACCGAGCAATTTGCCACCGGCAGCGTTAATCCGCTGTACTTCTTCTTGTGGAACGGAACTTGAGCCGTGCATCACAAGCGGGAAACCGGGCAGTCTCTGCTGAATTTCAGAGAGAACGTCAAAGCGCAAGCCCTGCGTACCGGAAAATTTGAAGGCGCCGTGACTGGTGCCAATAGCGCAAGCCAGCGAATCACAGCCGGTGCGTTCGACAAATTCTTTTGCCTGATCGGGGTCGGTCAACTTGGCATCCGCTTCATCGACCTGAACATGCTCTTCAACACCGCCCAACTGACCAAGCTCGGCTTCAACCACAATACCTTTGGCATGTGCGGCATCGACCACGCGCTTGGTAATGGCGATATTCTCTTCAAAAGGTTCATGGCTGGCATCAATCATTACCGAGCTATAAAAACCGCTGTTGATGCAGTCCAGAGCGGTTTCTTCATCGCCATGATCGAGATGCACGGCGAAAATCGCTTCGGGGAAGACTTTATCTGCCGAGCGGATGATGCCTTCGAGCATTTCTTTATCCGTGTAGGAGCGTGCGCCCTTGCTGATTTGAATAATAAAAGGTGCCTGACTCTGCAAATTCCCACGGAACAAGCCCATGCACTGCTCAAGGTTGTTGATGTTGTACGCCCCGATGGCGTACTTTCCGTAAGCAGCTTCGAATAATTTTTTGGTTGTAACAATCATAAAACTCTCCTAAGGATGGTTGGTGGTGGCAAATTTTGACTGCATTCATCTTCTCTAGCCTCTTGGCTCTAGCCGCCGTCCTCGGCGGCGCTTTGTGAAGAAACCTGCGCCGAGGACGGCGCAGGGAGCGATTTACCACAAATCTTTTATCAGTCAATTTTGACCACAACCGGATGGTTGATAACGATTTGAGATCGCTGACTAAGAAAACAAGATATGATTTTTAGTCGGCTTGATTATACACATAAACACAGGCTATAATGCGGTTGTCTTTGATACTCTAACATTTTTTCCGCGTATATACCGTCAGGAGGTAGAACCCAATGACTGACTTACTCAAACGAATTACCGAAGACCAAGACCCTTTCAAGAAAGTTGCAAGCCATATTCCGGGATTTGACGGTTATGTTGAACGTCAAAACCGCCGCGCAGCCGACAAGTTACTGCGTGAGACCGTTGCCGAACGTTTCGAATCGCTCTGGAGCCGCACATCTGCGTTGCAAACCGAAATGGTGAGCGCAGGCATGATTAGCTATCTGGACGATATGGAACGCGCCGCTATTCAATTGCGTACCTTCATCGACAAAATCCGCACCGCGTCTTACGGCTATTCGGGACTTTTCGACGCTGTGAAGATTAACGAAGAAGAACTAACCGAACTCTATCAATTTGACTCTGCCTTTTTTATGGCAGAAGAAGAGATCGGGCGCGCATTAGATAACGTGGAAGCCAGTCTCGGCGATGAAGCCGGTTTACCCGCTGCAATCCGTAATCTTGTCGGACTTTCTCGCGAAGTGGCAGAAGCCTTCAAGCGCCGTGGCGACCTATTTTCAGGCGATACGGCAGAGGCGTAAAAGCGCCGTTGGTCAAAATTTAGGGCGAGGCAAACGTAGTGCGTAATAATTTCAAACTCTTACGCAATACGCAACACGCAATACATTTTCAACCGCGCCCTGCAAAAACAAATCCTTTCGGGCATCAAAATGCCCCATTCTTCTAAACCTATGTGGCAAGAATATATTATCCCCTCCTCTCCCCAAGAAGTTGTTGAACTTTTAGCCCAAAAAGAAAACGCTCGCATCGTTGCCGGTGGCACGGACTTAGTCCTTGAACTGGAACGCGGCGTGCGCAAAGACGTAGAAACCCTCATTGATGTCACCCGCATCCCGGATCTCGACCAGATTGTCCTCGACGAAGATGATGTCATCCACCTTGGCGCGATGGTTACGCACAACCATGTGGCAGCATCCAAACTTTTGCAAGAGCGTGCCTATCCGCTCGTGCGTGCCAGTTGGGAAGTCGGTGCGAACCAAATTCGCAACCGCGCGACCGTAGCAGGCAACCTCGTTACCGCTTCGCCCGCCAACGACACCATCACGCCACTAATGGCACTCGGCGCAAGCGTAACACTGCTTTCCACACAGGGCGAGCGCACCATTCCGCTAAAGGATTTCTATCATGGCGTGCGCAAAACTGAAATGCGCTCCGACGAAATGCTGGTGGATATTTCCTTCCCTGCTTTGACGGAAAATCAGCGCGGGACTTTCATCAAATTAGCCTTGCGCCGTGCGCAGGCAATTTCCGTCATCAATGTCGCGGTCGTCCTCGGATTTGAAGAGGATACCGTGCAAAAAGCATCTGTCACGATGGGCGCGGTTGCCCCTACCATCATCCACGCAACGGATGCTGAAAAATACCTGCTCGGCAAAACCCTGAGCGATGACGTGATCGACGAAGCCGCCAAACTCGCCATGGCGGAAGCAACGCCCATCGACGACGTGCGCGGCACCGCAGCCTACCGCAAGGAAATGGTTCGTGTGAACACGGCTCGGGCACTGCGCTCCCTGCGGGATGGCAGCTACCAAGTTGGGTTCCCGAGCGATCCGGTCTTACTTTGGGGCGCAGAAAAAGAACCCAAAGCCAAACCCGTTGCGTATGCGGCGGGCAGTCCCATCATCACGACCATCAACGGCAAAGAATATGTCATCGAAAACGGTCACGACAAGACCTTGCTAGACTTTTTGCGTGAAGAACTCGGCATGATGGGATCGAAAGAAGGCTGCGGCGAAGGCGAATGCGGCGCTTGTACAGTCTATCTGGACGGGAAGGCGGTTATGTCTTGCCTCGTGCCGGCACCGCGCGCGCATGGCGCAGAGATTGTGACCATCGAAGGGCTGGCAGATGCCGCGCAGGAACAACTTCACCCCGTGCAGGAAGCCTTTATCCACGATGGCGCTGTGCAATGCGGTTACTGCACGCCGGGCTTTATTATGTCGGCAGCAAAATTGCTCGAAGAAAAACCCCAACCGACCCGCAACCAGATTGAAGAAGCCATCAGCGGCAATATTTGCCGTTGCACGGGCTATTACAAGATTGTGGATGCCATAGAAACCGCCAGCAAAGCAAAGTGAGCCACCATGAGTTATGAATTTAGGAAGCCCCCCAAAAAGGACGGTGTCCCATCCGGTTGGCGTGGCATCGGCTGTATTCTAATCTTGCTGCTGCCAGTCTTATCGTATGGAATCGCCCTGTTTTTATTGGAAAATGTTCCGGCAGTCGGGCGTTTTTTCAGCGATGCAACCCCTTGGCTTTGGGGCACCGTGCCTATTCCACCGCTCTTGCTGAAGTTGACTTCGCTTAACGGTCTCTGGAGTTGGCTTTCACACCAAAACAACCTGATGCTCGAACTCTTTTTGGCGGTAATCATTCTGATTTTCCTTTCGGGCTTTATCAGCATGATTTACGCCTTTATGTATCGCGCCGTCGCGCCGTCCAAGTACGGTCCTACTGACGCTCCACCACCCAAACGCCGAGGCAAAAGGAAAAAATACAACCGATGAACCACGTTATTGGAAAATCACTCCCTCGTATTGATGCCCATGGCAAAGTGACCGGAGAAACCCAATATCCCGGTGATATTACTTTGCCCAATCAGGCATATATGAAAATTCTCTTTGCGCGCCGCCCGCACGCGATCATCAAGAGCATTGACACCAGCGCCGCCGAAGCCCTGCCGGGCGTCATCGCCGTTTTTACCGCCAAAGATGTGCCGGTGAACGAATATGGCTTGCAAATCTCCGACCAGCCGGTGCTGTGCGGTCCCGGCTCGGATAAACCGTATGCAGACCGCGTCCGCTTTGTGGGCGATCAGGTTGCCCTGATTGTTGCCGATACCGAACGGATCGCCGAAGCCGCTCGTGACCTGATCGTGGTCGACTACGAAGACTTGCCGGTGGTGACAGACCCGCGTGAATCCATGAAACCTGATGCAATGCTGCTGCACCCCGATAAAGAAAGCAATATTGTCCAAAGTTTTCGCATCCGCAAAGGAGATATTGAAACAGGCTTCGCACAAGCTGACGTAATCGTCGAAGCCGAACTCAAAACCCCTTTTCAGGAACATGCTTTTTTGCAGCCCGAAGCCGGTGTTGCTTATGTAGATGAAGATGAACGCGTGGTCGTGATGGCTGCCGGACAATGGCTCAAAGAAGAACAGGAACAGGTCGCACATTCATTGGGCTTGCCAATGTCAAAAGTGCGGATTATCCATCCCGCAATTGGGGGCGCGTTTGGCGGACGAGAAGATATGTCCGTGCAAATTGTTTTGGGGCTGGCTGCCATGCGTCTGCACGAGCGCGGCATTGATCGTCCTGTAAAAATTATCTGGACGCGCGAAGAATCAATCATCGGGCACGGAAAACGACATCCCTTCTACTTCAAGCTAAAATGGGGTGCCACCAAAGACGGTAAAATCGTTGCGGCACAGGCTGAAGCGATATCGGATGCCGGCGCATATATGTACACGTCGAATAAAGTACTCGCTAACGCCACCC
>JANTFU010000194.1 GCA_024763295.1 Anaerolineales bacterium | reverse complement strand
TGGCGGTCGGCGGACCTTCGTAGAAGACGTATTCTTTACCGTCTGTATTAGCTTCAGTTGTCTTCTTGAAAATATCCTGTTTTTTCCAAAACTTCAGGACATCTTCTTCCATTTTGGCGACATCGAGTTTGGGTGAAACGGGTTTGAACATAAATAAACTCCTGTTGAAAGTTTAAAGTTGCAGGTTACAGGTTGAAAAAACCTTAAACCTGCAACTTTCAACCTTAAACCGAATTAAACAAAAATGACTCACGCCTCCACAGAGACGCAAGCCATGCTTACGCGGTACCACTCTGATTCCCGCCGAAACGGGCGCTCAATCCGTACGGCTGGTATTTGAGACTGCATTGCACTTGAAAAGTGCGTTGCAGTCGGGTTAGATTTTCTAAACCCGCAGTGCAATCCATCTTTCAGATGGAACGCACTGCTACCACCAGTTTATACGCCCATTCTTGTAACGAAGAATGACTTCGGCTCACCTACTCACTAATCAACTAAGAACGAATTCCTAATCAACTATTTTCAGTTCACAGCTCCGGAAGGATTTTCAGTTTGCAGCACTGCTTCGGCTCACACCAATTCCGAATTCGCTGATCAGGCTCACAAACCTACTCGTTTCCATCATTGCCTTTAGACGGGCGTTATTATAACGACATCGACAAAAGATGACAAGCACCAGCGCCTAACTCAGGATAAAATAAGCCCATGCAAAAAGAAATCATCATCCAACTCCCCTCACCTGCAAAACGCTACTACCGCCACGGCTGGCAAAGCTGGTCGTTGACCGCGTGGCAAGATGTCGAGCAGCCACTACAAACGCCCAAGCCCGCCCTGCTGCACTGCATGCAGTACGATGCTGTTTATATTCACGAAAAACGTTCGCATGGCTCGTGGGTCGGCGCAGTCGAAATGCAAAATGGCAAAATTCTGCTGCTTGGCGCGCTCAATCTGGACGCACACGTTTTTCTCAACGGCGACACACTCGTCGGGCGCTACGAAAGCGACGGCGGCGAGTGGTTTACCGCCGAAGGCAATGAACAGGAAGTTTTCGCACAATATGCCGCCGCGCTTGCAAAGTCACTGAGTGTCTCTGAGACACTCAGTGACTCCAACGCCCCCACCGTCTGGTGTTCGTGGTACAGCTTCTACACCCACATCAACGAAGAAAATCTCACACAAGCGCTCGATAATCTTGGCGACCTGCCTTTCGACGTCTTTCAAGTGGATGACGGCTGGCAGCGGGCGATTGGCGACTGGATACCGAACGAAAAATTCCCCGGCGGTATGGATAATTTGGCTGCCAAAATCCGCCGTACGGGACGCACGCCGGGACTCTGGCTGGCGCCCCTGCTCGTGGTGCCCAACTCAAACCTCTACCGCCAACATCCCGACTGGCTTTTACGCGACAAAAATGGCAAACTCGTCTCCGCCGGCTTCAACTGGAACGAGCCACTCTACGCTCTCGACACCACCCATCCCGACGTGCTAAAGTGGCTATCCGCACTCATGCGCCAAATTCGTGAATGGGGATTCGATTATGTCAAACTCGATTTTCTCTATGCCGGTGCGCTGGTCGGCAAACGCCACAACGATATGCCGCGCGAACAAGCCTATCGACAAGGCTTAACGGTCATCCGCGAAGCGCTCGGTGATGCCTATTTTCTGACCTGCGGCGCACCGATTATTCCCTCACTCGGTCTCTGTGACGGAATGCGCATTGGTCCCGATGTGGCGTCTCATTGGGCAAGCAAACGCGACGACCTGTTCTTGGCAAATTTCGCCATCCCCGGCACACGCAACGCTATTCGCACAACCGTTAACCGTCTTTGGCTGGCTCCCCTCGTCCATACCGATCCGGATGTCACCTACTTTGCTGCTGAAAAGAACACGCTGACACCCGCACAAGAAAAAATGCTGCAAAATTTAGCCCAAATCTGCCGCTACGAAGCCACGTCCGATAAGCCAAACTGGTGGACAGAAGACGAACGCAAAAATTTGCGCACCTTTCTTGAAGACCAACCCAATATTGAGCGAAAAGGTCGTTACCAGTTCACCTTGGATGGAAAAGAAATAGATTTTTCATCAGCGATGCCCATTCCCCGAGCAACCTGGTTGCAACGCATACTCGGCACGTTCTTGGGCTGGGCGGGCAGCCAGCCTTTCATCTTGCGAATATTATACAAATTATCGCAAAGGGGGTTAAAAGAGAAAATTGCAGATTAAATTCCCCGTTGTCCTAGCGGACATCGCCCCCAAAGGGGGAGAATCAACCTCATCCCCCTTCAGGCGAATCATTGCAATGATTGAGTAATGGCTTCGCTTTCAGGCTTTTCTTTCAAAAACAGGAAAATCAACAACGCCGACAATCCCAAACTAACTGCCGCAACGCTCGTGATCGCGGTTAAGCCGTATCCAGCCCATAGTGACGTCGCCAGCACGGGACCAAGTGCCAAGCCAACGCCGTTTGCTAACGCGACCAAAGCGAAGATGGTGGCACGCGCCTCCGGGGCTTGTTCCCCGTACAGGGGGAAGAGCGATACGATCGAATATTCCAGCCAGAACACCGTCAGAACCAGCATAATCCGAATTGAGGTCAGTTTTCCACTCCACAAAGGGATTAATCCAAAAAAGAGTGCCGCCATCGCTACACCCAAGAGACTGCTACGCTGCTTGCCGAGCTTGTCTACCACAAGCGCGGCAGAGAAAACCGCCAACGCTTCGCCAATACCAATGCGAGTTGCCATCAGACCAAGTTCAACCGCATCAAAAGCGAAATCAGCACTCAGCCAGATGCTCCAAAAAGTCATAAAAATACCCACGCCGGTAAAAAGCAACGCAGCCACAACCAGCGATGCGCGGATATTGGCTTTTTTCAGCAAGTCGCCCATTTTGACAACTGCCACCTCTCGCAGACCGGGGTGTTCGCCTTCGGGCAAAAAGCGCCAAGTCAGCACAGCGGCGAAGAGCGCCAGCAATGCCAGCGCCGCGAAGGGCACACGCCAACCAAAAGCATCGATTAGCCAGCCGATTAACGGCATGACCAACATGCCCGAGATCGCAAACGCAGAATCGGCAGTCGCCAGCGCCCGTCCACGCCGCTCGAAGGGCGTCATATCGCTGATGTAGGCTTGCTGGGCAGGCAAGAAAGAGTTGACTGCCACCCCGCTAAAAAAGATTGGAATGGCGACCCACCAGCCCTTCAGAAGCGTGATGCCAAACATACCAAACGCCTGCGCCAGCAGCGCAAAGACCATCAAATTGCGACGACCGTAACGATCTGCCAACGAGCCTAGCACAGGACTAAAAATTGCCGATGATGAGCGCACCATCAGCAGCCAGCCAAAGACCGAAATACTAACATCCAATCCTGCCGCGATTTGCGGCACAAAGGAATAGACCATCCGGAAACTGGAGTCAATAAGCAAACGTAAAACAAAAAGCGACGAAAGCAATGCCGCGCCCAGCCCCAAAAATTGAACACTCCAAACAGAAATTTTCTTCATCAGGCTCCCTTGCCTATTGGCGCAAGACGCGCACGAGTGAGTTTTACAAGATCATCTACGCGCAGACGGATATTCAAGCCGCGCTGCCCACCGGAAATATGGATTTCGTCAAATTGACGCGCGCTTTCATCCAGCAAGACCACAAAGCCTTTCTTGATGAGCGCCAGCGGTGAAATGCCGCCCGCCTGTAAGCCGGTCAGTTTTTCGGCTTCGGCTTGAGTCGGCAAACTCACCTTTTTCTCTTTTAGTACTTTGGCAATGGCTTTCAAGTCTGCTTCGCTAGTAGCGGGCACAACGGCTAAAATCGGTTTACCGGATTTGCGTACAACCACAATGGTTTTGAAGACCACAGCGGGAGAAAGCTCGAGCAATGCCGCCGTCTCCAAGGCGCCGTGTTTTTCAGCAGAAAGTTCAAAGGCTTGGTAAGCTATTTTCCGTGAATCCAGCAAACGCGTGACATTATTGGTAATCGTCATAATTTTCTCCTGCGTAACAAATGCAACAAGTGTTGTGCTACGAGCGAAAATTGTACCCCACGCATCGGCGAAAAACAGTAGAATTGCGCAAGAAACCGATGAAAAAATTCATCCGCTGAAAATATCCAAGTCTGCTTGAAGCAGACTTCTCACGTCAGCCAGAGATTTCAATCTCTGATTTCGGTAGCCAAAGGACTCTCATGACAGAAACCCATCCATCGCCCCTCAAACTCTTCATCTCCATCAGCATTGCCATCCTTGCCGTTTCCACATCGTCCATTTTTATCCGTTTTGCGCAGGCAGAAGCGCCTTCGTTAGTCATCGCAGCCGCACGTCTTTTGCTGGCAAGCCTCTTTCTTGCCATCCCCGCCCTCGGCAAACACCGCGCCGAACTCCAAAAACTGACCCGTAAAGAACTCCTGCTTGGGTTGGCATCCGGCATCTTCCTCGCCTTCCACTTCGCCACCTGGATCACATCCCTCGAATACACCAGCGTCACCAACTCGGTCGTCCTCGTCAGCACATCACCGATTTGGGTCGCCATTTTCGCGCCCTTTTTCCTAAAAGAAAAAATCACAAAAACCGTCATGATCGGGATTATCCTGACCCTCATCGGTGGGATTATTATCGGATTAAGCGATGGCTGTAGCTGGAATGGCGGAATCCGCTGCGCATCGTTCGCTGGCAACGGGCTGGGTGAGGGCTTCCTCGGCAATTTTCTCGCCTTGGCAGGCGCGTGGACAGTGGCTGGCTATCTAATGATTGGACGCCGTTTACGCGCCAACATGTCCCTTGTTCCGTACATTTTTCTCGTCTATGGCATGGCAGCGATTGTGATGTTAGTCATCCTGCTCATTACGGGGAACACGCTCTTTGGTTATTCCCCCATCACCTATCTCTGGTTGCTGCTAATCGCCATCTTCCCCCAACTGATCGGGCACTCGACCTATAACTGGGCATTGCGCTATTTACCCGTCGCCCTCGTTGCGGTAACCACCCTCGGCGAGCCGATC
>JANTFU010000193.1 GCA_024763295.1 Anaerolineales bacterium | reverse complement strand
GGATAGTAATCTGTGACTTTCCCAGCGTATGGTTGCGGATTAGGGTGTAGGTTTTATCAAATTGTTTGTCGAAATATTTGAGCGCACGCTCTTGTGCTTGCAGGTTACCATACCAGGAAAACCCATTTTGCAAGGTGCCTTTGATGCGATTGACAATGTTGATAGAGCCGTCTTTTTCAAGAAAGGGAGTTTTGTCTATGATTCTCATCTTTTTTCCTGTAGGAAAGTTGAAATACTACGCCTATTTTAACACAGCCGCGTATTAAGTTAGCTGCGGGATGTGCGTTTCTTAGTGCCTACCCGATGCGTACATCCAGAGCAGGGTGCGACGGGGGTTGAAACCCGCTTGCCTGAAGGCTTCGGCGTTTTGGCGGGCAGGATAGTCGATGTAAAGATCGCTTTTGCGCGTACCCAGTTCTTTGCGGGCGCGTTGCAGTAAAGTAGCTAGCGCCGCGGCATCCACTCCCGGGGCGGCTGCCAACCAAAGGGGGGAGCGTAGCGTATAAGTCGGAATCCAACTGAGCAATGCTTGAGGCATTCCGTTTTGGGTGAGCGCCCATTGGCGGATATCGTGTTCCACAAAGATTCGATAGAGCCAATTTTTGATGCCGGGCGCTAATATCTGGAAGTTTGGCATACGGTACCAACGCAGGGACGGTGGGTAGGCGTGCTCAAGCCAGATGTTGTGCTGTGACCAGTAGCGCCCAACTTGGGTTGTAATTTGGTGATTTTTTAATGAGAGAGACGCGGGGACAGCAGTGGCAGCATCCCAAGTTGTCCGCAGGGCTTTGCCTTGAAAGCCGAGACTGCGATAAAGGTGAATGGCAATCTCGTTGTCTTTTTCGACATGTAGCCAGATGTTGTTTGATCCACGTTCGTGAGCAAAGGCTATGCCGCGAGCGGTCAGTTTTCGAGCGATGCCACGCTGACGATAGTCCGGATGAACGGCGATATTGGCGAGTAAGAAGTGTCGTTTTGGAAAAGGAACGATGCTGATATTCCCGACAATTTGCCCGTCTTGCTCCCAAACATAGCCAAGCAGAGGCATATCGGCATTCGTCCATTGTAAGCGGCGGCGGTTTTCACCAGCATGACGCATTTGCTCGACATAGCGCTTGCCTTCACGATCGATATTGTGGAAACATAATTCCACCAAGTCCGCGATTTTTGGCAGGTCGCGCAGAATGTTGACTTGACGGAGATTCCCGTCTTTTTTTCGAGAGATGAGCGGTAAGCTGATGGAAGACATGTTCAGTATTCGGTATTCGGTATTCGGTGTATCGTTCTGAATACTCTTTAGACTTGTTCGTAGTGGTCTACGTCGAGCACAAAGATGGTGGCGTGTTTAACCGCCAAATCGAGCGTTGGGGCGCAGTGTTCGCGGATAATGCCAATCACATCGTCAACTTTTTCTTTTCTAACGCCAATCATAAAGGTAGCATTCCCACGTCGAAAAAAGCCACCGCTCGATGCGATTCGTGTTACGCGATATTCTTCTTTTAAGAGCGCCTGTAACACTCTGTCTTCGTCTAAATCGCGCACAATCGCAATAATCATTTTCATGTTCTTAGAATTCATGGTAAGCCTCAACTTCAAAGGTAAAGATGGTCGCACCGCCAACTTCTACGGGAACCGCTCGCTGTGGCAGGAAGCCGCCTTCTAGGAAAGGCGTGCGGATATGCTCCACACGCCGATGACAGTAACGGTCAAGGGTGCTGACGACATCTTTTTCGCGCCCTTCAGAAATGCCAATTAGCAGCGTTAGGTTACGATGACTAAGAAAACCGCCCGTGCTGGGGAGTTGGTTCACGCTAAAACCAGCACGGCGCAGCCCCTTAATAGCATTCTGCAAATCATCTTCCTGAATCACGACTGCCATCATTTTGTTGACCTCAGCTTGCTTCCCATCCCCTAGCCGCAAAAGCTGTGACCAGTTTAGATGCGGCTCAACGATCGCCGCGTCCACCTCGCCGGCAAGGTCGCTGTATGTCTCCTCTGAGATGACCCCGTCACGATAAAGACCGCCCAGCGCCGAACGCTCCACGCGCAAGGCTTCGTGGCGCGCAGCATCCAGTTCTTCCAATTCCACAGCAGGATTAGCCGCCAACATATCTTTGAGTTCATTCACATAAATCGCTTCGCGCTCCTGAAAGAGCGGACGCATCTGTTCCCAAATATGAGCCGAAAGCAAACCCTGTTGGCTCATTTTTTCAAGATGTTCGGCTGCGGCGCGATTCGCAACAAAGCGCGCATGGCGGCGTTCATACCTTTCCTGAATGGTTGAACGATGCACCAAACGCAGCCCATGAACAAGTTTTTCCATCGAAAAACCTTGTACCACCAACGTGAAAAGCACCACGCCGAACGACATTGCCAAAACAGTTTCATAGCCGTCCAGCGTACGCGGAATGCTCAATGCCAACGCCAATACAATCGCACCACGCAACCCGCCCCAATAAAGAATATGCTTCCATTTGGTTTGAATGTCGCGCGAAAAGGCAGAAAATCCATAAATACCGACTGCACGCGCAATCAAAACCGCGAGTATCGCAACAAAGATAGACCCCAGATTTTCGCTCAAAATTTGCAAATTAATCGTCAACCCAATCAGCAAAAAGATAATCGAATTGGCTAAGAAAGCAATATATTCCCAAAAATTATTGACTACAATTTTGGTCGTCGGTGACATCCCACGCGGACCAATATTACCATTCACAATGCCAGCCACAACCACCGCCAAAACACCGCTGACACCAATCGCTTCGCCGAGCAAATACGCGCCAAAAGCCAGTGTGGTTGTAATCGTGGTCTCCATCAGGGCATCGTCAATCCTGCCGATAAATTGGGATGCCAAAAGCCCCAGCAACCAACCGATTAGCATCCCTCCGCCTGCAATCCAAATGAATTTACCAATCCCCGACATCAAATTCACATCCCCCTTCATGGCGATTTCGAGCATCACGCCAAACATCACAATCGCCGTGCCATCGTTGAAAAGGCTCTCACCTTCCAGCAAAACCTGCAAACGCTTCGGCACGCCCAACTGCTTGAAAAGTGCTACAACCGCAACGGGGTCTGTCGCCGCAATTAGCGCACCAAAAAGCAGCGCGATCTCAAGCGCGATATTTGCCCAGAGATGCACCATATAACCGACCAAAATGGTCGTCAAAATCACCCCGGGAATTGCCAAAACGCCAATCATCTTCAAATCGCGTTTCAAATCGTCAATGCGAATATGAAAGGCAGCTTCAAAAAGTAGCGGCGGCACCAACAGCCCCAAAATCAACTCGGGCGGCGCAGAAACTTCAAAATGAAAAACCGGCGTGATAAATAGCCCCACCAAAACCAGCCCCACCGTATACGGTAGGCGCAAACGTTTCGCTGCCCATGCCACCACCAAGGCAACAATCAGCAGCAACAAAATCACACCTTCAACTTCTAAAATCGTGTGTCCGGATAATTCTTCCATAATTTTCTCAAAACAAGGGAATAGGGAATCAAAAGATCAGACAGGCAATGAGACGATGCACGGAACATCGTCCGTGACCTCCACTTGCTCGCCGTTTAAAAACGTAACGGTGGTCTTTTGCATCTCCCGTTTAATCGTTAACCCACGATAGCGTACCGTTACCGCCCACGGGAAGGGATTCTGCCGTTCAAGCCGCACGCGCCTATCCGAGATGATGCGCACCCCCAAGAGTTCAAGGAATAAGCCGGTTGGCGCCAGTCCGCTCAAGGCGTTGCGCTCGCCCACGCCTGTGCCAACTTCGGCATTGTAATATTGATAAAAAGCATTGTTCTGACGTAAATTTTGCAAAACGCCCTGCATTAAATGGACAAAAAAGCGCGTTGCCTCGTTAACATACTCGTAGCGCAGTAACCCCTCAATCACGAGTTGATTCCAGGGCAGGTGTACACTCAAGCAGCTTGCCTCGGCTTCCTTCGTCGGGGGGACGGGGCAAGCTGGCAAGCCAAAGGGACGGTCAAATTTATCGGCGTTGAGCAAAGTTCGGTTCACGAGCGCATTCGCCTGTTTTTCATCCGCCAAACCTGCCCAAAGCGGCAGCAACAAAGTTTGGTCATCCCCGCTTAAATCCACTGAACGAATAATCACCTTATCATCGTCTTCGAGATTGTAGATGCTCACCTTGCCGATGCGTGTGAAAACCTTTTTGCTGGTGGCAGCCGAACCGCCATTCGAGCGCTTGAAATCGAGCGGGGTCAGGGTTTCGTCGTCGCCGAGCTTGGTCACAAACTCGCTGATGTCAACTTCCGGGCGACGGATGGCACCGTCCGCGGTGATGACTTCGACGTGCAAGCGAATGGGTTTTTCGAAGCTCTCTTTGAATTTAATTTCACCGCCGCCCTTGCCGCGATGCAAAATTTTGCCGCGCAGAGCAAGGTTTGAGTCACGGTCGAGATAGCGATAATTCGCGCGGCGTGCATCCCAACAGGCAGCGGTGCCTTTCTGTAATATCTCGGCTTGCTTGCTGACGACAATCTGGTCGCTATTTTTGCCAATCAGCCCGCTAATTTTGCGCAGGGCTTCGGCTTCGTGATAGAGCGCGGCAAAAAGCGCCGGGCTGTGAACGGCAGCAATATCGACGCCCCGCGCCCAGCGATGCCAAGTATTGAAAAGCGGGTGGTCTTCAAAACTAATCTGAGTGGGGTGCTGCCATTCGGGTAATGTGTCGCTATTGCGGTCATGCTCAGGCGCAAACCACGCCCAAAAAAAATTAAAGAGCGCGGGGTAAATTTCGGTCAGGAAGAACTTGTTTTCGCTCTGTTTGTAGAGCTTCCACGCCAGTGACGCCAAAAAAGGCGCGGCGAGAATGCGGCTGCGCTGCCCGGCGAGACCGATTTTCTGGTCGATATTGCCGTCTTCATCCTGCACGGCAACGAAGTTTTTTAGCAAGGCTTCGCCAAACTGCGGAGCGCATGGCAGCAGATTGGCAAGATAGTAAGCTTCGATTGGGGATTGTCCGTTCCAACTGGCTGGGTAATCACTGCC
>JANTFU010000192.1 GCA_024763295.1 Anaerolineales bacterium | reverse complement strand
AATGGTGCTTTTCCTCGGCGGCGCAATCGCCTTTGGCTTTTCCCTTTTACCGCGCATTGTCCAATTTAATGAAAAATTACCCATTAGTCAGCGTACGCTCGCCTTTGGTCTGGTGGTCTTGCTCTTCTACGGCATTGCCGCCGAAGTCATCGGTGGGATGGCTGCCATTACCGGCACCTTCCTTGCCGGGCTAATGTTCGCGCGCACCGCCACCAAAGAAAAGCTGATGCAAGGCGTCTCTGCGCTCGCCTACGGACTTTTTGTGCCGATCTTTTTTGTCAGTATCGGGCTTTCGGTCAATATCCGCGATATGAGTAGCAACGCCATCTGGTTGACTCTGGCGGTAATCGTCGTCGCAGTCCTGAGCAAGTTGCTAGGTTCCGGCTTAGGCGCGCGCTGGGCAGGCTTTAGCTGGCGTGAATCTTGGCAGATGGGCGCGGGCATGATTTCGCGCGGAGAAGTTGGTCTCATCGTTGCCAATGTCGGCATCGGTGCCGGTTTGGTGAGCGGCGACGAATTCTCAGCCATCGTTGGGATGGTTCTGGCAACCACCATTATCACCCCGCCCCTCCTGCGTGCGCTTTTTACCGAGCCTAAGCAGGCAAACGCAGAAAAAGCAGCATCATATAAAGGAGAGTAAAATGTATTCACTGGTTCTTTTCGTCCTCGACGATATTAATTACTGCCACGACGTTCTCAACGCCTGGGAAGATGCCGGGATAGTCGGCGTAACCATGCTCGATAGCTCCGGTCTTGGGCGCGTGCGCAATGCCGTCCGCGATGATATTCCGCTCATGCCCAGCTTGAGCGACCTCTTCAAAAAGAGCGAAACCCAGCACCGCACCCTCTTCACCGTCGTTGATGATGATGCGCAAATTGACGCCATCATCACAGCCACCGAATCGGTCATCGGCAGTCTCAACGAGCCGAACACCGGCTTCCTCTTTACGGTCCCTGTCGGGCGCGTTTACGGGATGAGCAAACGCAATCAAGACTAAGCCACACAGAAAAAAAGACCGCCGATTCAACTCGGCGGTCTTTAGATTTAATGCAAACGCGCCCAACTCCCCTCCCAAGGGCGTCCCATGCGGTGCTTTTCGGATATTTTGATCTTGTACAGCTTCAAAGCTACCTGCATAGCAACCTGCGCGACGCGCTCCCAATCCTCTTTGATTGCCGCCTCGCGCATTTGCTGTCCCAATTGGCTTGCCCAGCGCCACTCCATCCTGAACTTATCTGCCTTAATCCAATAATTCCGCTTCTCCCAAGCCGCGACCGAAACTTCGATCGTCTCCGCCACAGATTCCAACGCCAGCGCAATAAAGGCTGCCAAATCGCGGGCTTCGTTTAATTGACCACTATTTTTGCTTGGATCGGTCTTCGATAATTCGCGTACCGCTAAAGCGACCGCGCGTGTCATCTTCGTGCGTTCTTTTCCTGCACTGTCAGGATTGATAATTCGGCTCATGTTTGTAGACCTCAGCATTAGACTTTAGGCATTAGATTGAGATTTTAGTTTTCAGAGCGGCAGATTATACCAGCCTCCGAACGGGCATATAAGCGAATGATTAACACTCTTTATTCTTTATTGACGCTCACCTGCCTTGCGCTTATAATCCACGCGCATTTGGGGACGTGGCGGAATTGGCAGACGCGCTAGACTTAGGATCTAGTGCCTTAACCGGCGTGCGGGTTCAAGTCCCGCCGTCCCCATTAGTCCATATCACTCGGCGCGTAAGCTCTTGGTAGAGCCGTGCGCTAATTTTTTGTAGAAGGAAGTTTATTTTGAAAATCGAAACCACCCCTCGTGAAGACCATCAGGTCACATTGACTGTTGAAATCGACAACGACAAATTTGAAGGCGCCAAACGTCGCTCTGCGCGTCAGCTTTCCAAACGTGGCAAAATCGCCGGTTTCCGCCCCGGCAAAGCCCCTTACGAAGTCATTCGCCGCCAGTATGGTGACGAAGCTATTCTCGAAGGCGCCATTGATATTTTGCTCGACGAAGTTTACCCGAAAGCCCTCGAAGAAGCCGAACTGGAACCCGCCGCCGCAGGTTCGCTCGAAAAGGTAGAAAGCTTCGACCCGCCGACCTTTGTCTTCACCGTGCCGCTGCGCCCTGAAGTGGACTTGGGTGATTACCGCAGCCTGCGTAAAGCATACGCATTTGAAGAACCCGGCGAAGATGCCATCAACGAAAAACTCGAAGAACTTCGCCAAATGTACGCTGTCACCGAAAATGTGGAGCGTCCCATTCAAGAAGGCGATTATGTGATGACGCAGATCGAAGGTGAATGGGAACGTGAAAGCCACGCCGTCTACATCGCGCCCGAAAAACGCGATAACGAACTGCCCTTCCCCGGTTTTGGCAAAAAACTGATTGGCATGTCTGTTGGTGATTCAAAAACAATCACCAAGACATTCCCTGAAGACAACGAAGACGAAACTCTGCGCGGCAAGATCAAATTCAAAGTCACCATCAAAACCGTGCGTGGCACCACTTTCCCTGAGTTAGATGATGAATTTGCCAAATCAGTTGGCGTAGATACCCTTGAAGCCTTGCGTGAACTGCTCGCCGACAATCTCAAAGCCGAAGCCTCCGCAGAATACGATGACGAATTCTTCAGCGAATTAATCGAAGATATCAAAGCACAGGCAACCATCAAATACCCGCCACAAGTTTTGGATCGCGAAGTCGAATATGTCTTGGAAGACATCAAACAGCGTCTCGCGCAACAAGGCATGGAATTCGAGACATACCTGAAAATGCGGGATACCGATCTTGAAAAATTTACCGAAGAAGAAGCTCGTCCCGTTGCCCAGAAACGCCTTGAGCGCAGTTTGATCTTCGACGAAATTGCCCGCCTTGAAGCGATCGAAGTTGCAGAAGACGATCTCGAAAGCGAATTCAATCGTACGCTTACCGAGTTGACACAACAAGGCTACGATCTCACCAACATCAAAGGCGGTAAGCGCGCCCAGCGCGAGATTGCCAATAACATCGCGATGCAGTCTGCCACGCAGATCATCACACGCAAAACGCTCGAACGGCTAAAAGCCATCGCTACCGGTGAGCAAGAAAAGCTGGAAAAAGAAGCGCAAGCAGCCGCTGAAAAAGCTGAAGAAGCGGTGGCGAAAGAGCCCGCCCTAGCAGAAGAACCCGCTCCAGCCGAAGAAGCGCCCGCGCAGGATGCTGAAGCAGCCGAAGATAGCGAAGAATAATTTTACTCAAAGATGGGCGCGCTTTTCTGAAAGCGCGCTTTCTTTTTAGGTAGTTTTGAACACGTCATTGCGAGCCGACGCTTTTCGGCGAAGCAATCCCCCGCAAGCCTAGAGATTACTTCCTCTTCGCAATAACACATAAAAAGGAGAGTTTCATGTCCCTCTATATGCCCCAATCTGTCGTCCCGATGGTCGTAGAAACCAGCGGGCGCGGTGAACGCGCTTATGATATTTACTCGTTGCTTCTCAAAGAGCGCATTATTTTCCTCGGTACGCAAATTAATGACCAAGTAGCCAACACGATTATCGCCCAGTTGCTTTATCTCAATAGCCAAGACCCCGAAAAAGAGATTCAGATGTATATCAACTCCCCCGGTGGCGTAATTTACGCCGGTTTGGCGATTTACGACACCATGCAGATGATCTCAAACCCGATCAGCACGGTCGCCGTTGGCGTGACCGCCTCTTTCGGCACCGTGATCCTCACAGCCGGAACCAAAGGCAGGCGTTATGCGCTTCCGAACGCAACCATCCACATGCACCAGCCTTTGGGCGGCGCACAAGGTCAGGCTACGGATATTGTCATCCAAGCTGAAGAAATCATGCGTCTCAAACGCAATTTGCTCGGCATCCTTTCACAGCATACCGGCAGGAGCGTCGAAGAAGTTGAAAAAGATTCCGACCGTGATGTCTATATGGATGCCCAAAAAGCCGTTGACTATGGTTTGGTCGATGAAGTGCTCGCCATTCCGGAGAAAGCGTAATGCCCAGATTTTCGACCTTTTCGATCGCCGCTTGCGACCTTGAAACCAAGGCTTGGGGCGTAGCGGTTGCGTCGAAATTTCCCGCCGTCGGTGCGGCTGTGCCTTGGGTACAGGCGAACGCCGGTGCCGTGGCGACCCAATCCTATGTGAATACATCCTACGGACCGAACGGTTTGGCGCTGATGCAGGCAGGAAAGAGCGCACAAGAAACGCTGGATGAGTTGCTCGCAGGCGACCCCGAACGTGAAATTCGGCAGGTGGGCATTGTGGACGCCTCCGGCGGGGCTGTGACCTTTACCGGTAAACAGTGCCACGCTTGGGCTGGCGGGCTGACCGGTCCCGGCTACGCCATTCAGGGCAATATCCTGACGGGTGCAACTGTAATCCAAAAAATGGAAGAAGCCTTTCTTGAAAGCGAAGGCGACTTCCCTGCGCGGCTTTATGCGGCACTTTATGCCGGAGATCGTGCCGGCGGCGACAAACGTGGACGCCAAGCCGCCGCGATTTATGTTGCCAAACCCAACGCCGGTTATGGCGGCTTCCTTGACCGCTGGATCGACTACCGCGTGGACGACCATCTCGACCCCGTAGCGCGTCTCGGCGAATTGCTGGAGTTGCACGAGCTTTATATGGGCAAATCGCCTGAAAGCGAGCGTGTAAAACTCGAAGGGGAAACGCTCATCAAATTGCAAAAGATCATGGCGGATCTCGGCTACTATCAAGCTCATATCGATGGCAACTATAGCCCCGCTATTGCCGAATCGCTGGCAGCCTTCCTTGGCAACGAAAATTTCGAGGAGCGCGCTAACCCGCAAGAAGGCTGGATCGACGCGCCTGTGCTGGCGTATATTTTCGACAAGTTCAAATAAACAAACCGTAGGGGCTGGGTCATCCAGCCCCTGATTTTTTAACGTCCGCACGCAAAGACGCCAAGCCACAAAGTTTTATGAGCTTTTCTTGGCGTCTTTGCAACTTTGCGTGAGAAAAGTAAGGGGTAATGATTTTGCGAACCCCGACGCCCTTCGGGGTGAAGCAATCTCCTTCTCACAGGG
>JANTFU010000191.1 GCA_024763295.1 Anaerolineales bacterium | reverse complement strand
GACTCGATGGGCATTCTGCTTGTAAAAGGACAAAAAACTCATCTCTGGGCATTTTCTCGTCGAAATTAGTGCGACGCACGCCTGCATTCAGACTTATTAAGCAGTTTCTGAAATTGCTCGAGCCGCCGCTCTCGACGCTGATTTCCTGCGAAACGCTTGCGCCGGTGGCGGCGTAGGGAGTGTTCTAAAACATTTTTCGGATAGATGCTTAATGCAAAAGCCCTGCAAAAAACAGGGCTATTTGCATAATTCGCTTGGTTGGGGTTATGAGCGTTTACTATGATCGACGGCTTTTAGGATTTTGATGTTTAGGACGATGAAGCGCCAGAGTTGCAGTAATTTATTGTTCATACGGGATTTTTCGCGTTTTGTCAGTTCCATTTTTTTCTCCTATTCAGGGATGATCTTCCAGCCGGGTAAGCCCTTTAGTTTCCAGATAAAGGTTTCGTGGAGCATCCGTTTCATCCACGCGCCACTCAAGCCCATTTCCATGTGCGTTACGAATTCATCGCGTCCGTCTTCGCTGGGGAAGCGCTTCATGTCCGGGACGACGGGATACATCACCATGACGGCGGCGCTTCCATCCCAGAGGGAGTCGCCCATGGATGCGATACAGGCGGCAACCATCTCGGACATGCGCTCGGAGTGGGTCATGCGTCCACGTTTGACGAGGTCGATGATGTTGAGGGCGACGATACGTCCGATGACACCGGAAACCATGCCGGTGCGCGGCGGTGCTGCGGTGATGTTGGTTCCGTTAGGGGTAGTGTGGGGGCGGGAAATGGAGCCGGGGGGCGCGAATGCGATCCCTGCGGCAAAGATGTTGGTGTAGTTTGGGTTCTGGTATTGCGAGGGCCAGGCATCGGGGTTTCTTTCGAGTTGATCGTAGGGCAGTCCGTAGATGCCATCGACGAGTACGAAGCCGGGTTTGTTGACGATTTTTTCGGAGACGTCGCTGCCGTCTGCACCAACGTATTTGAGCGGTTGCCCAAGGAATTGTGGGATGAGCATGGCGAAGTCATATTCTGTTTCGCCGTATTCGCCTGCGTAATTCTCCCAGTATATTTTTTCCGCATCCACTTTTTGAACAGCGGTTTGGACTTGCCATTGGATGTCGTGATCTTTAAAGATAGCGCCGATGAATTCTTCGCTGGGGAGTAATTCGCCATTAACCGTTGCTTTGATTCCGCGCACGCCAAAATCGCCGAGAGCGGCTTCGTTGCTAAGCCAGAGCAGTTCTGCTTGGTTGCGGATGCCTTTGTTAACGAGGTCTTTGTGGACGTTGACGATGAATTCAAAAGCTGCTCCCTGACAGGTTGCACTCGGATGTCCGGCGCCAATGACCATTTTGACCTTTTTGCCCTGCTTCATCTCTTCGACCAGTTCAAGGTAGCGGTCACGGGTTTGGATAACGTGCGGCAGCGAGCAGACGGAATATGTGAAGCCGCCTTGGTCGGGTCCCAAACCGGGCGTACCGGCAAAGTTCAGCTTTGGTCCGGTGGCGATGACGAGATAGTCATACTCGACTTTGGTCGTGCTGCCGTTGGCTTCGTCGACGAGGACATATTGTTCGTCTTTATCGGGATGCACTTCGGTGGCTGCGCCATGAATAAAATTGACTTTCATGCGTTTGTACACCGGTGCCAGCTTGAACATAGTTTTTTCAGGGTTCATGTGTCCAACACTCACCCAAATCCACGAGGGGATGTAGGCAAACTCGTCGAAACGATTGATCATCGTCACGCTGTGTTCCTTGCCGAGTTTGTCTCCCAAGTAGAGTGCGGCTGTATGTCCAGCGAAACCAGCACCTATAATAACAACTTTTGCCATAATTTCTCCTTTTTTGTGGCGATTACTGGTTTTTTGACAATTTTGTTGGTTGAAAAACTGTCTGTATCATAGTGTAATGGTTTGGGCGAGCGCTGTCTATACTTTTTGATGAAAATACAGATGTATTCTTATGAAATTTGTCAAATTTTTATATTTGATTCCACTGAACAAAACGAGTTTTTCCGAACAAAGCAAGGAAAACTTCCCATTTTGTCGTCTTAGAAAGATTATTTAACTCATGTTACGCGCTGTGAGATACAGGCGAACACTCAGCGCCCCTGCCCTCGCTTCGCTTGGGCGTCCCCCCATTTGGCAAGCAAAATAGGGGGATAAAAAGAAAATCAATCGCTCGGTCTCCCCTAAATTCCATGCTTTTGGAATTTTGGGGAGATGTCCGAAGGACAGAGGGGGCAGAGACTGTGTCAAGATACCTTTTTGCGTAACATCAGTTATTTAAGGGACAACGCATTAAAAAACTCGGTTTTTAACGCGCATCCCCTCCACTTTCGGAGAGCGCTGACCTTTTTGCAGTAGAGTCATATTTCTTTGAGCGATAAAACTTTTCCGTACTTATTTGTAGCGTGGTATATTCTTCTCTTTCAAAGGAGAAAAACAATGCAAGCAGAAACCCATCCTATTCCCTCGCAAGAAAAAAAATTTCAGGGCGATCAAGTTTTTATCATTGCCAGTGGACATTTTATCCACGATGTTTATTCCGCTTTTTTAGCGCCGCTATTGCCGCTCATCCGTGAGCGTCTCGCGCTTTCATTGACGATGGCGGGCACACTCACAGCCATGATGCAATTGCCTGCGCTACTTAATCCCGTCGTCGGGCATTATGCCGACAAATTCAAGCCGCGTTATTTAGTGGTTTTTGCGCCGGCGGTCACTGCCACGCTGATGAGTATTATGGGCTTGCCAACCAGCTACCCCTTGCTGGCACTCATTATTTTGCTGGCGGGGATTAGCGTAGTCACTTTCCATGCTCCGGCACCGGCGATGGTCGCGCGCGCATCCGGTTCGCGCATCGGGAAGGGCATGGGGTGGTTCATGGCGGGTGGTGAGTTGGGGCGCACGGTCGGTCCGCTGGTTGCAGTTTGGGCGGTCTCTTTTTGGGGTTTAGAAGGCATTTATCGCGTTGCTGTCATCGGTTGGCTGACAACGATTGTCCTCTTTTTGCGTTTGCCCGAAAGCAAAGCCGAAAAACGCTCGCTGGGCAGTCTGGAAAGCCTTAAACCCAAGCTGCTTACATTGATTTTGCCGCTTGCCTTCATTATCTTCTTCCGTATGTTCCTTGCCGTGAGCATGACGACCTATTTACCAACCTACATGGATATGAAAGGCGCTTCGCTGTGGATGGCGGGCGGATTTCTTGCGATATTGGAATTTGCCGGAGTTTTGGGCGCACTCTTGAGCGGATCGCTTAGCGACCGCCTCGGACGCAAATCTATTTTGCTCGGGGTTGCCATACTGTCTTCTCCCCTTATGTTGGGATTCATTTATGCCCCCCAATGGCTGCTGATTCCGCTTTTGCTTTTGCTCGGCTTCTTTAGCCTTTCGACCGGTCCCATTTTCCTCGCCATCATGCAAGACCATTTCCCGCAGAATCGCGCCCTCGGCAACGGCGTCTACCTGACGCTTAATTCGCTCTTGCGTTCATCCGTGATGGTTTTGGTCGGTATGGCAGGCGATGCCTTTGGCTTGCAAAATGCTTTTGTCGGCAGTGCTTTTCTGGCGCTGCTCACGATCCCTGCTATTTTATGGCTGCCCGCTGAACCACAAAGGAAATTAACATGAGCCCGCTTGCGTTAAAGCGTATTTTCAAGGTTTGGTTGCCGCTGGCTGCTAGTTGGTTGCTGATGGGCGCAGAATTGCCCATCCTGAGCGCTTTTGTGGCGCGTCTTGCTCATCCTGAGATTAACTTGGCGGCTTATGGCGGAATCGTTTTCCCGATTGCACTGATTATCGAAGCGCCGGTTATCATGTTGCTTGCCGCGTCAACGGCACTCAGCAAGGATTGGGCATCCTACCAAAAGTTGCGTACCTACATGCTCGTCGCGGGCGGTTCGTTAACCGGGTTACATCTTCTCATTGCTTTAACGCCGATCTACTATTGGATCGCCGAGGGGCTGCTCGGCGCCCCATCCGAAATCATCGAACCTGCACGCCTTGGTCTGCTGATTATGACTCCATGGACGTGGACAATCGCCTATCGCCGTCTTAATCAGGGCGTGATGATCCGTTTTGGGCATTCCGATGTCGTCGGGATTGGCACAGCGCTGCGTCTCACGGTAGATGTTTACGTGCTGGCGCTGACTTTTTCGCTCAAACTGCCCGGTATCGTTGTGGCGACCAGCGCCGTTGCTTCGGGGGTGACGAGTGAAGCAATTTATAGTGCTATTCGTGTGCGCCCGATTTTGCGCGACGAACTCAAACCTGCCCCGGCGGTAAAACCGGCGCTAAGCTACCGTGCTTTTGCCGCTTTTTATATCCCGCTGGTGATGACTTCCTTATTAACATTGCTCATCCAGCCGATGGGCAGCGCCGCGCTGGGACGTATGCCGCTTGCACTCGAATCTCTGGCAGTTTGGCCCGTAGTTTCCGGCTTTATTTTTATGTTGCGCAGTATGGGCGTGGCGTTCAACGAAGTGGTGGTTGCGTTGCTCGATGAACCGCTGGCAGTGCGTGCCTTGCGCCGCTTTACCGCTGTACTTTCTGTAACAACGACCGGTATTATCTTGTTGATTGCTGCTACGCCGCTTTCAAAACTTTGGTTACAAGACCTCTCTGCTCTTTCGCCGGAGTTAACCATTCTTGCCCGTAATGGCTTGTGGATCGGGTTTTTGCTGCCGGGCTTGAACGCCTTGCAAAGTTGGTTTCAGGGCGTTTTGCTCAATAGCGGCAAAACACGCGGCATTTCAGAAGCCGTCGTCGTTTTCCTTTTCTTTACGGGCGCAGTTTTGTTGTTTGGCGTTTTATGGGGGCAAATGACCGGGCTGTATATCGGCTTGCTTGCCTTTAGCGCTGGAATGCTTTTCCAAACGCTGTGGCTTTTCTTCCGCAGCCGCGCAATGATGGCAAAATTGGTCGCGCGTGATGCCCTATAAGAAAAAAACTGCTTCTAACGTTTTTTGTGGTTTCATCCTTTTGTACACGGAAAGCACGGAAAAACACGGATGTTTTTTGAGTTTTACGGAAAAAAAACGTAACT
>JANTFU010000190.1 GCA_024763295.1 Anaerolineales bacterium | reverse complement strand
GTTTTGGCGTCATTCTGCTGCTTGGCGGCGCAAAATTCGCCACCCTCGAAGTCGAGATTTTCGTCCAAACCATGTCGATGCTCAACCTGCCCGTCGCAGCGCTGCTCTCGCTCATCCAACTGCTCTGCACGCTCGCTTTTTCCATCTTGTACAGCAAAGCGCTCGCCAAAACCAGCACCAAAACCCAGCGAGAAAATACCACGCCTGCCCGCCGCTCTAAAACCCTCCCCGAAAAACTCTTCACCTATACTCTAATCTCTGCTCTCTTTTTTCTCTTCGTCCTCCCCATGCTTGCCCTGCCTCTGCGCTCGGTCAGTCAACTCGAAGCCGCACGGGGCGACCGTGCCACGTTGCAAACGGGTTTCACCGACGACTATTATCAGGAACTTTTCATCAATCGGCGTGGATCACGTTTCTATGTGCCGCCCATCGATGCCGCCAAAAACTCGCTCCAATATGCGGGGATTACCGTGCTGCTCTCGCTGATTTTAGGATTTCCCGTCGCCTCAGCGCTGGCAAAGCCGACCAAGCTCGATTCCGTCCTGGACCCATTCCTGATGCTGCCGCTCGGAGCGTCTGCCGTAACCCTCGGCTTGGGATTCATCATCGCCTTTAGCCGCCCACCGTTAAACTGGATTTCATCCCCGCTTTTAGTCCCGCTCGCCCACACGATGATCGCCCTGCCCTTCGTGATCCGCTCCTTGCAGCCTGCGCTGGCATCCATCCCGCAGCGCTATCGTGAAGCAGCAGCGATGTTGGGTGCCTCCCCTTTTGGGGTCTGGTGGACGGTCGATTTTCCGATCATCTCCCGTGCGACCCTCGCCGCTGCGACCTTCGCCTTCACCGTCTCGCTGGGCGAGTTCGGCGCCACCTCGCTCCTAGCCCGCCCCGAATACCCGACCATCCCAACAGCCATCTATCGCTTCCTCTCCCAACCGGGCGGACTGAACTACGGGCAAGCAATGGCAATGGCGACAATTTTGATGGCGCTGACGACGATCAGCATTTTGTTGATTGAAAAGTTAAGATTGCCGGGGGCGGGGGAGTGGTGAAGCAGACGAGTGATGCGTGATGCGTGAAACGTCTAACTCTCTCCAATATCCACAAATCCTGCGACGGGAAGCCGTTACCGAAAGGCGTCTCGCTTGCAGTTGGGGAGGACGAAATATGCTAAAATAAATCATGCCTTTTGAAATCATCAGCGAAATCACGGAGATAGAGACGATAGCAATTAGTAATTCCATTCGTGATTCGTGACCTTCGTCGTTTGCAAAAAACGTATGGACAAGGGCGCTGGCGAAAGATGAAAGGTGTTGCGCTAATACGCTTGCGTACAGGGCGCATCCGCCAAGCTGAACTTCACTGGTATGAAGCACATGGTATTGGCAGAAAAGAAATCAAGCGAAAACGCTATTTAGATTAGCGGAGAAAAAAGATGAATAGTAAATTTACTGATTATGTAATTTGCATCAACAACAGTGAATATCCCGCTTCTTTGGAGCTTCATAAGTTGTATCGTGTCATTCTTGATGAAGATGCGCTACAAGATGGGGATTTGCGCATTGTTGACGAAAGCGGCGAAGACTATCTCTATCCCGCTGAATACTTTTTGCCGCTGAATTTGCCGCAAGAAACAAAACAACAATTGCTAATGTCTTTTGCCTAAGATTTACTTTTGTATACACAGAATGTGCTTATAAGGGTTGCCTTGTAAGCATTTTTCTTTTTCGATATGCTAACCCTCACCAACCTCCACAAATCCTACGACGGGAAACCTTTGCTCAAAGGCATCTCTCTAACCGTCCACGCCGGCGAGACGCTTTCGCTGCTTGGTCCTTCGGGCAGCGGCAAGTCGACGTTGCTGCGCATCATTTCGGGGCTGGAAGTCGCTGACGCGGGCGATGTGCTTTGGGACGGTCAGAGCCTTGCGGATGTGCCATCCCATTTGCGTAATTTTGGCTTGATCTTTCAGGATTACGCCCTTTTTCCGCATTTGAATGTTTTTCAGAATGTTGCTTTTGGCTTGAAGATGCAGAAAATGCCCAAAGATGAAATCCAAACACGAGTGACGGAGTCACTCAAACAGGTGCATTTAACGGGATTTGAATCTCGCCGAGTCACTGAGCTTTCTGGCGGCGAGCAACAGCGGGTCGCGCTCGCTCGCGCTTTGGCTCCGCGTCCCCGACTCTTGATGTTCGACGAGCCGCTGGGTGCTCTTGACCGCCGCTTAAAGGAATATCTGCTGGTCGAGATTAAAGAAATTTTGCAGACAAGCGGTGTGCCTGCCATTTATGTCACACACGATCAGGCAGAAGCCTTTGCATTGGCGCAGCGTGTGGTATTGCTCAATGATGGTGAGATTGTACAGAGCGGCAGTCCCACAGAGATCGTTGCGCACCCCGCATCGGCATGGGTGGCAGAGTTTTTAGGAGTATAAGATGACAAATTTACGCTTTACAAAAGGGGAGGAGTTGGCGAACGCCATCTCGCATTTGGTCGGTGCGCTGCTGGGGGCGGTTGGACTGGTTTTGATGATCGTCTACTCGCTGCAGGATGGGACGGGTTGGCATCTGGCAGCGTCGATTGTGTATGGCGCGGCGTTGGTGGTGCTCTATCTTTCGTCGATGTTCAATCATTGGTTGCCGGATGGAAAAGCAAAAGAGTTTTTCTTCAATTTTGACCAAATTGCGATTTATATTCTCATCGCCGGGACGTATACGCCGTTGGCGCTGATTGCGCTGCATGGCACGCTGGGTTGGATTATCTTTGGCGTAGAGTGGGGATTTGCCTTGATTGGGATTTTGATTAAGGTTTTTCGCCCGACTCAGTTTAATCAGGGCGTGAGTCTGTTCTTTATTATTGCTTATATTGCGATGGGCAGCTTGGTTTTCGTGGCTTCTAAGCAAGTGATTGATGCCGTCTCTATTTCGGGCTTTGTTTGGGTCATCGTCGGTGGGGTCTTTTATGCAGGCGGGACGATTTTTTACAAAATCAAGACAATCAAGTTCATTCACTTGGTGTGGCATTTGTGCGTTATCGCGGGCAGTGCGGCACACTTTATTGGAATCTATTTTTATGTGTTGCCGTTGCAGATTGGTTAAGTAGCCTACTTGTAAAAGTCTCTTTTTTGTTTGCGCTTCGTGCTGTTCTCGGCGCGGGCTAAAGCAGTATGAAAAAAGCTCCCGTGCGGGAGCTTTTTCTTTTGGGTTTAGTAAACGCCGAGCGCGTGCATGACTTGATCGCCGTAATTCCAGGCAGCGACGCCGCCCACAATCACACAGCAGCATAGCACGACAGCAACGATGCCAACAATTAGCCAGACGTTGGTCTTTTTCTTTGGCGGCTGCGATTGTGGTGGTTGCGGCGGTTGTTCATCGGGGACAAAATAATCTTCCATGATCGTGGATCTCCTTTTTTATTGCATGAGTGAGTCGAGGAACGGCACGGATACACCCATGGCAAGCATAATAACGACTGCGCAAATACATAAAACAGATGGAATAATTTGCAAATAGCCCAAGACCAAACCTGCGGTTGCCATGCCATCACCGCCGAGTTGTCCGGCGCTTTCGCGAATTTCTCGTTTTGCCATGTGACCGGTAATGATTGCAACTAGTGAGCCGATTAGGGGGGCGAGCACCCAACCGACAATCCCGGCGATCATACTGACCATTGCCATTGTGCTGTTTGGCGGCACGCTGGGAGGCGTTTGTTGATAAATATTGTCGTTCATAAAGACTCCTTTTGCTCAAACTTGAACGTTTGCAGCAGAGCGTTTGCTCCACCAGCGGATAAATATGATGAGTATAAGAATAAAGAAGATGCCGACAAATAGCGGCAGTAAAATGGCTAGAATAGACATGAAGATGGAGAGCATATCTTCCGCAATGCTGACGGGGGTATTGCCCAAACCGCCGGTGGTGGCGGTGATGGCGGGACGCACAGCCGCCGCTTTGACGGTATGCACACTCCCTGCAACCAGCAGACCGGCGATCAACGAAACGATTGGGCTGATTTCGGTAATGACGTTGGCGCTTGCGGCAAATGCGATTGCGCCTGCCGCCGGGCGGATGAAAGTTTGGATCACGTCGTTGATGTGATTAACTGCCGGAACTTTGTCGGCGAAAAATTCGATCGCACCCAAAACGACCAACACGCCAATGACCCACCACGAGGTGAGCGTATCCCAGGGGGATTGCAACTCAATCAGATCGGTGAATTTGGCAACCAGCGAAACGACCAGCAGCGGGATGTAGGCGTTTAGCCCTGCGCTGGCAGAAAGCCCGAAGGCGGAGAAAATGCCGGTGAGTAGTTCCATTTTAATATCCTTTTACGCGTTTTGGAAAAAAAGGTCTCAAAACTGATTTTGCGAGACGGATGCACTTCCGCTGACCTATCTTCCAAAAGGCGAGACCGCTTCATCGCAAAAGCATGCTCCTCGCGGAGTCATTCTTAGGAACGAGAATTAAATAACAAACAAAGTCACCCCAGTTCCTGAGCGGCAGGCGCCAGTCGTTGAGCCTGAAGTCGAAGGACGGCGTCCCCTGTAAATCGCCCTTCGACTACGCATTTCTCTACCGTTCAGTGCTCCGCTCAGGGACTGAAATTTCGCACTTTATTTAATCTTTGTTCCTTAGCCCATCGGAAAAGCTCCCCAGGTGCCGGTCAAGCGAAAGCGCAGCAAGTCGATACCCAAAATCATAATCAATGCAAGCGTAAAGCCTGCCAGCAGAGAAATCCATAGTGCTTTGGGTTGGGTGAAGGTGTTGTCCAGCTTCATGATCATCATCCAGACCACGCTGAAAATTAATGAGAGCAATGTTAGAACGCCAAAAACGCTCAAAAAAGCAACCGGGTAAAGGACGAAGGGTGATTCGCTCAAAATTAGGATGCCGGCAACCAAAATAATGGCGGCTAACAAGCCTAAATCACGCCACGTTCCGAGCGCGGGGCGCATATCTACATCTTTCCAAACCGTCTGATTGAAGGCGGCAAAAAGCGCAGCCGCCATCCCCATTCCCATTCCGCTGCCGGTGAGTAGGCGCAGC